>CAZJNP010000615.1:0-2225 GCA_964547355.1 uncultured Calditrichaceae bacterium | reverse complement strand
TACGCAGATAGCGCAGGCTGTTTTGCCACACCACCAACGGATCCACCGTTCCATGGATGATCAACAAATGATTGCTTAAATTGTTAATATACGTAAACAGGCTGGATTCGCGGTAACCTTCAGGATTGGCCTGCGGCGTATCCATGTACCGCTCCCCGTACATTACCTCATAATATCGCCAGTCCGTGACCGGGCCGCCCGCCACCGCGGCTTTAAAGACGCCGGGATGCCTGGTCATCATGGAGATGGTCATAAACCCGCCATAACTCCAGCCATGAACGCCTAATCTGGTGGTGTCCACATAAGCAAGAGATTTTAAGAATCTTACCCCCTGCATTTGATCTTTAACCTCTACCGTACCCAGATGGCGATAGATCGCCTGCTCAAAATCAAGGCCGCGGTAATCGGTGCCCCGATTATCCAACGAAAAAACGATATAGCCTTTTTGAGCCATATAATAAAACCACAACCTCCAACCCGTCAGCCACGAATCGGTAATCATCTGGCCATGCGGCCCGCCGTAAACATAAATCACCACCGGATATTTTTTACTGGAATCAAACTCGGCCGGTAAAAACATGCGTGCGTTTAGCGTAGTCCCGTCCTCAGCCTTTAACTTTATCAACTGCAGGGCACCCAGTTTGTAATCGGATAATGGATTGGCAGCTTCAAGGATTTTTTTCTTACCACCGGAAGAAATATCCTGCACAAAAATAATCCGTGGTGTTGTGTGATTGGAAAATGAATCGATCAGATACTTTCCATTGTCATTTATCATAATCTGATGAACGCCCTTTTCCGAAGTTAAGCGCCGCATTTTTCCGGAACTCAGTTTAACCCTGTAGGCATGGCGTTCCAATCCGTCTTCCGAAGCCGCGGTAACAAAAGCGTATTTGCCCGAATCGTCAAAACCGACCAGATTTTCGAGATCAAAGTTTCCTTTGGTCACCTGCCGGATCAGCTTACCGCTGGTTTTGTAGAGGTAGAGATGCCGAAACCCGCTCCGTTTGGAAAACCAGACAAAGCGTTCCGGATCGTTATTGATAAACATCGGGCCATGCTCCGGCTCCACCCAGCGGGGATTGGTTTCTTCCAGCAGGGTACGCAACGGCCGACCGCTTTTCGGATCGTATTGTACCAGGCGCAAATGATTCTGATCCCTGTTCAGATGCACCACGTATATATACTTTTCGTCCGGACTCCAGGTAATATTGGTCAGGTAGTGGTCTTCCGGCTGACCGGTTTGTAAATAGGTTATGGAACCGGTTTTGTAATTATAAACAGCCACCTGCACTTTTTCGCTGGTCATACCGGTAAACGGATAATAGGTAAAACGCAGTTTTGCCGGCCGGTCGTCCAGATCAACCAGGGGATAGCGCGTGACTTCCCTTTGATCGAGGTGGTAATAGGCCAAAAAATTTCCCTTCGGCGACCAGAAGGTACCTTTTTTAATGCCGAACTCCTGACGATGAACATAATCGTTGCCGTTGCTGACGCCCTCCTCGGTATCATGTGTCACTTGAATGACCGCATTTTTGTTGACCGCAATAAACAGGTTTTGCCCGCGGGTAAAGGCTATTTTAAGCGTAACCGGTTCCAGGTCGCGCCGTTGCGCGTCTGCGGGCAGTTCGTTTAAATGAGCCAATGAACCGTTGGATAAATCGTATTTATACAGGCTGTTTTTAACAAAAAATCGAATGGAATGGGCATCCTGCCATTTATACGTTGGAAATTTTTCAATCGCTTCAAACCGCGCTTTCAGCACAGCCGACAAAAGGGTATCTAGGGTCAAGGCCATTTCTTTTTTTAAACTTACGGGGTCCTGAACGATTAACCCGTACTTTCCGTCTAATGAATCCACATAACTAAATCGGTCGCTGTCAGGAATCCACTGTAATTGATTTAAATTTTCAATTTTCAATTTTCCTTTACTACCCAGAATGGCTTCTTCCATGGTTAACATTTTGTGCTGAGCGGAAACCGAAAGCACTAAAATCATAATCATAGTCATCGTTTTAACAAAATTCATTACCATTCTCCGGTACTGTTAAATGTGTATCCGTCCGTTATCCTCATTAAAAAAGAAAGTTTTCCTTTTTTAATTTTTCAGATTCCCTGATTATCCCTTGCAGGTCCTGTAAATCCCTTCAGTTTACATTAATTCTAAAACCAAAAGGTCTTTTATTCTTTCCTGATAAAACACAAAAGGCATTTAAAAAATACCC
>CAZJNP010000614.1:0-2228 GCA_964547355.1 uncultured Calditrichaceae bacterium | reverse complement strand
GTTATAGAATTAAAAAGAAAATCTACAGACAAAACTTTGGGACAAATTTTACGATATATTGGCTGGATACAAGAAAATTTAGCAGATAAAAACCAAAAAGTTTATGGTTTAATTTTGGCAGAAAGTAAAAATATTCATCTTGATTTTGCCCTAAAACCTGTAAAAAGTTTTATTTCATTCAAAAAAATAAATTTAAGTGTATCAATAGAATAAAGTTACACCAGCTAACAAAAGCACTTCCCATTTTCGGTCGATATAAATTCACTAAGAGTTTTTGATGGGTTATCGCCATTCAACCAAACAAAAACCTGAACTATATAAAGGGCTATAACAATGACCGATCTCATCATTTCATTAGCCATATTTGTAACGGTACTTGCCCTAATGCTTCTTCTTCGTTTAAAACTGATTAAAAACTTTGAGGTCAGGCAATCAGATATTTTAATTGCGCTTATTCCCATCGTACTTTGGCTGCTCTTTACGGGGAAAATTGAAAAACTTGAATTCGGGGACCTGAAAATTCAAACCGCTTTTCTCGAAGCCTCTGAAGCTCCCATTACCAAACAAATCATTTCTCTTAAACTCCCTGTGGAAAAAATAAGAATGAATCCAAAAGGAAGAGCAGATGAAATTCCCGGTTTAATTCAAAACCAGACAGAAGGTTTAGTTTTTACATTGGGGTACGGTTATTATTTTGGACCGACTATTAAACAGTATTTAAAAAGACTTACCCTGTTTCCCTTTTTTAAATATATTATCATAAATGACCGTGACGGTAAATTCTTTGGAATGATAAACGCCCGTGATCTTGAATCCCTTTTTTCACTTTCTGAACATAACTTCACCTCCAATGATTTTGCCGATTGGGTTAACAATTCTGATACAAAATTGCTATCAAAAATACCGTTTTTGATTCCTTCTAAATACGCCATAAAAAAAGAGACTAACAAACAATCTGCTTTGGAAACGATGGAAAAACTTAATATTGAAGTTTTACCGGTTGTCAATAAAGAGGGCATGTTTACAGGAATCGTGGACAGATCACGTTTAACCGCGAGTTTGATTATTGATGTGGCCAAAAAAGTTAAGTAATTTGGAATGGTGTAGTTAATTATATTTTCTTAACAATCACGTCATGAATTCTACAAGAGAAAAATTCATCTATGGACAACTTTGTAATAGATGAAATCAACACGAATTGATCAGCAATGGATAATCGTTTAACCAAATTAATGCGATTTACCGATTTGAGAATTCTCATGAAATCAAAACTACTATCCATACTGGTATTATTTCTGCTTGCCGGATGCAATCAGAGAACTTTTATTTACCCGGATATCGGCTGGAGCATTTACAATTACGACATTGAAGAATTCGACCGGCTCTATCAGCAGGTGCCCATCTATCGGAATAAATACATCAAACGTATGATCAAAAAAAGAGGCACCATTACAGACACGCTGCGCTTGAATCAAAAGAAACTTTCCGGCACTACCGTTCTTCAGGTATTTATCGATACCACCGGCCTGCCGGAAACGATTCTGCTGATTAAGCCGTTGAACCGGACCTATGACAGCCTGGCCATCGACGCGCTGCGCCGAACACAGTTCCGTCCGTTAAGAATAAACAAGAAATTCACCAAATATTCGCTGATTGTTTCCTACAATTTTTTTGAGGGACAGGCGCTCCCACCATACATAAACGGAATTTCCACGGCCTCCGGCGATTTCCCTGCCCCGATTCATAATATCAAAAAAGATATTTACGAAATCTATGAAGTTTCCGAACCGCCCATCCTGATTTCAAAAATCGTACCGCATATGCCGGAATCCAGGAAACCGGGTTTCTTCCGCTATGCTGATTCTTTTCTTTTTCAAATCGTCGTTGATGAACAAGGGAAGGTCATCGATGTGCAAACCGAGAAATCCACCGATGAGCGCATCGAGGAGCGATTGGTACGATCCATAAAATCCAGCCGCTACAAACCGGCGATTTTGGACGGTCAACCGGTTAAGGTGCGGTTCTCAATCCCCTATCGCATGGTATATAAAGTCGAAATAGAACGTATCTATATCTGGCGGGATATTAATCATCCGTTTTAATACCAGGCATCCGAGGAGGGGCTGGGGTGTTATACCTTCCCACGGAAAAAAACCGAAATAAAACGCAGCGATTCAAAATTTTCCAGAATAATCGTGATCGTTCCCAAAATGGGTACAGCCAGGATC
>CAZJNP010000613.1:0-2242 GCA_964547355.1 uncultured Calditrichaceae bacterium | reverse complement strand
ATCACCGTCTGTATTAACATGGCTGGTAATGACGAAATTTTGATGCTTTTGGATGATCTGCCTTATTTTTTCAAATATATTTTTCATTTCTCTCTATGATTAAATGAAACGGCAACCCGAGTCAGTCGGGAAAATTAATTCGAATTTAACGAAAACCAAATAAATGAGTTCCTGCCCGGATCGAAATTCCTTAAACGGTTGCCTTTACCTTGCTATTCTTCCCAGTAAGTTTTTTAAGTTTATTTGAGAATATTAATTTTTCGAATTAAGGCGTCCACCATCTCGTCGGTGGAGGCGTTCCCGCCCAGGTCCGGCGTCAGATGTTTTTTCTCTGAGAGGAAAAGTACCAGCGCCGCCTGGATGCGATCGGCCGCTTTTTCTTCGCCGATGTGGCGTAACATCATATTGGCCGAAAGGATCGTGGCGATGGGGTTGGCAATGCCTTTTCCGGCAATATCCGGCGCGCTGCCATGCACCGATTCGAAGATGGCCACGTCATCGCCAATGTTTGCGCCGGGTACTACGCCCAGTCCGCCCACCAGTCCGGCCGCCAGATCGGAAATAATATCGCCGTACAAATTACCGAGCACAACCACATCAAACTGCTCCGGGTGCATCACCATTTGCATGGCGCAGTTATCCACGATGATTTCTTTATAGGTGATTTCCGGATACTGGGCGGCAATTTTACGTACGCTGTCCAGAAACAGACCGTCGCTTTTTTTCATGATGTTGGCCTTGTGCACCGCGTGTACCAGCTTCCTATCGTTTTTGGCCGCCCAATGGAAAGCCGCCTTGGCAATCCGGGTGGAAGCCTTTTCTGTAATAACCTTAAGACTCTGTGCTACACCGGGCGCCACTTCATATTCCAGACCGCTATACAGGTCTTCCGTGTTTTCACGGAAGATGACCAAATCGATGGGGTTGTGCTGAAATGAAATACCCAGTGCGGAACGCACCGGGCGAACATTGGCATACAGGTTGAGCGCTCGACGCAGTTGAACATTTACGGATTGAAAGCCGCCTCCGATGGGTGTGGTAATCGGGCCCTTTAAGGCCACTTTGTTTTTACGCACCGAATCCAGGGTTTCCTCCGGCAGGGTCGTGCCGTATTTATCCACCGCCCCGGCGCCAGCATCTACGATTTCCCAATCCACCACAATGCCGGCCGCGGCGATTACTTTGCGCGCGGCAGAAGTTACTTCCGGGCCGATGCCATCCCCGGGAATTAATGTAATGTGGTGCGTTTTATCTTTAGCCATAAATTTCTCCAAGTCATGGTTGGTTATCTACTTTAAATGGGTATTTAGCAATCCCCGAGTAAGCTTATACTCGGCTTTTTTTTCAAAAAAGTAAAATGTAAAAAATAATCGCCAAACTGCCAAATAGGAACTCTAAAAAGTAGAAATTTATTCCGACTTATTGTATCTTCCGGTTTTAAAAAAAAAGTGGAAATGAAATAATGAAAGTCATCGAACATCTTCACAAAGCCTCAAAACCAATTATCAGTTTTGAAATTATCCCCCCCAAACGCGGCGGAGATATCCGCGGATTGCTACAGGTGGTGGAAGACGTTTCCAAATTTAACCCTCCGTTTATAGATATTACCAGCCATGCGGCAGAGGTTTTTTATGAGGAAACACCCCAGGGCATCAGACGCAAAGTAAAACGGAAACGTCCGGGAACATTGGGGGTGTGTGCGGTTATTCAAAATAAATATGATATCGACGCCGTGCCGCATGTGCTCTGTCAGGGGTTTACCAGGGAAGAAACCGAGGATTTTTTAATCGATTTACGTTACCTGGGCATTGATAATGTGCTGGCCGTTCGGGGCGATGCTACCGGGTACGAAAAGCCTATCATTCATGGCAGAAGCCGCAATCGATACGCAATTGACCTGGTACGCCAGATCGCAAATATGAACCAAGGAAAATATCTGGAAGACAGCTTGCTGGACGCTGAACCTTCGGATTTTTGCATCGGCGTGGCGGCCTACCCGGAAAAACATTTTGAAGCGCCCAATCTGGGGATCGACATTCAATTCTTAAAAAAGAAAGTGGATGCCGGCGCGCACTATATTGTCACCCAGATGTTTTTTGATAACCGTGTCTATTTCGAATTCGTTGAAAAATGCAGAGCTGCTGGAATCGATATTCCGATTTTACCCGGGTTAAAGATTATTACTCAAAAAAATCAAATAACAAATATTCCGAAAAATTTCCATGTGGATATTGCGTACGAA
>CAZJNP010000612.1:0-2245 GCA_964547355.1 uncultured Calditrichaceae bacterium | reverse complement strand
GTATAAAAAAGGCCGCGGCATCAATCTACTTTCGTTTTTTGTTATTGGGCCCCTGAGACGATTTTTACACGCTTAATCACGTCTCCCGGGAGAATCCTGTCCACGACTTCCATTCCATCAATAACTTTAGCAAATTGTGTGTAGTTCCCGGTCAAATGGGGCTGGGCCGAATGACAAATAAAAAACTGCGACCCGCCGGTATCAAATCCGGAAGTGGCTATACCAACTGATCCCCGCACAAAAGGAAGTATATTGTCTTCCGAGGGGATCAGATAAGGCGGGCCTCCCAGCCCGTTCCCTCAGGGTCTCCGCCCTGGATGACAAAATCGGGAATCACTCGATGAAATATCAATCCGTCATAAAAATGCTTTTTGGCAAGCAGAACAAAATTCCTGCATGTCAAAGGTGCTTGCTGCCACAATAGCTTCAACCGGATTTCCCCGTATTCGGTTTCCAAAACCGCCAGGACGTTTTCTTGTATATTCGATAACGAGTCCGGCTGTAAATCCTGCGGCAAAAAGTTAAGATACTCCTCGTTCTGCTCTACGTCTTTAAAATTGCGCGGAAAAGCCTGGGCTAATGTTCTGGTCAGTACAGGATGTGCTTGATAATTGCGCAGTATGGTCACAGCGGCGGAATCGAGCTCTGCTGATTGCGCGCGCAAGGCACGAACTACCACACGCTGTAGCTCAAAATCTGCGGGTTTGCAATAGCCTTGATACAACTTTAATAACTCCGCCTGCTTTGGAATTTTCTTTTTTTTCAAATACCACTCCAGGGCCGCTGTCTTGCAGGCCATATTTTCATTTTGAAACATCTTTTTTACATCGCGGTAATGTAATTGTTTCATTTTTTTCAGAATCTCAAAGGCTTTAAGCTGCAAATACGGTTCCTGAACCTGTAAATACTGGCGAATGGTTCGCACCGCCGTCTTGGTGTTTATATTAGCTAAAGCCTCCAGTAAGGCCCCCCTGTAAATCACATCTTCCGATCCGAAATCCTGCATAATTAACCGAAAAGCACGTTCCGGCCGCAGCAAGGCTAATTGAGCTAAAATGATACCACGTAAGTACGGTTTCTTTTCTTTTTCCAAACCGTTAATCAAACAAATAGCCGCCAAGGAGTCGCTCAATGCCGTGATCGATTTATACGCGGCAATTTTTAAATGGGGGTTGGCATGGGAACAGAAGTGGGCGGTAAGTTTCGTTATTTCCGAATCCGGCATTACCGGGGCCAACCGCAAAGCGTACCATTGATTAACCCACGGCTTTTGTGCGCGTAATGTGCTTTTCAACAGTGAAACAAATATTTCCTTACCCAAAGAATCCGATACCATTTTTCGCTGAAGCATTTTAGGGTTTTTCGCATACTGCCGGTAAAACCCCTTTAAAAGATATTTCTCCGCTAAATCATTATCTTTAATCGAGGTTAATTGATTGATCAGACTTTTGTAATCCTGCACTACAGATGCCAGATAGGCTTTTTCCGGTATGGCGTCCGAAGACATCAGGGAATCGTTTAATATCTGCTGGTAGTAACCAACATCGGGATATTTACGGGCGCAATAAGCCAAGGCGATAAACGCTTCTTTCCTTAGGGAAGGGGTTTTCAGGATTCCCTCAAAGAACGCGCGGTCTTCATTCCGGCAGCATCTGGACAGAGCGAAAATATATTGTTTTTTCTGCTTCAATGTTAAGGAGTCAAACGCTATTTGTTGCAAAATTTTTCTACCGGAATTATTTTCCGCCTGTCCGATGGCAAACAACGCAAGGCTTTTTACCGAATCCGGCGCGTCGCCTTTGAGTACTTTAAGATAAAAGGGAAGCAGGGTCTGTGCCCGCGTTTTACTCATGGCATCGAGCAGCAGCACTTTTTCCCTTGGGCCGGGTGCAGCAGTGTAAAGTTTTTCCCAATCCTCTAAATTTTGGTTGCGGCCATATTCTAACGCTTTAACCCGTGAAAAAAATTGCTGATTTGTTACCCTTTTGCCACAAGCTGAAAAAAGAAGCAAAAATAGAAGGATAAAAACACCCTTTGCTCTCATCGTTCCCCTTTCAAATTACAAGCTAAAACACCAAGTTAAGGAAATCTCAGTAGTTATTGCAATTAAAATTAAAGCTGCTTTTCGTAATTTTTCTTTTACGCCAACCCTATTATATTTAATGGACTTACGGCCTCCTTTTTTGCTGAAATTTAAGATTGACATTAATATGATATTTGTTTAACTTGCAAATGATTTTTTATA
>CAZJNP010000611.1:0-2253 GCA_964547355.1 uncultured Calditrichaceae bacterium | reverse complement strand
CTGTTGGAACGGTTATCAATATAGGAATATTCAAAAGTAAGTTTTAACAATTTAAGCCAGGTTTTACCGATAAAAAAATTCTTTGATAAATTGGCATATAAAAATGTCCGGTCGTCTTTACGGATCCCGCCGCTTCCAACCGTATCTTCTGCCGACACAAAGGCCTGCTCGCTGATGTATTCTTTCGACAACGCCCCGCCGCCCACTTGCAGCTTCATACGCCAGGGCATGACCCAGGTCAATTGACTGGATACGGTTTCGCTGCTGTAGCTAAATGGATCGTCGAATAATTCTTCATCCTGGAAGTAGCTTTCCACATTCAGATAACTGGTCTGATCTGTCAGGCTGATTTGCTTACGATACTGCACATATACGCCCACCCGCGGATGCAGTGATTGGGCCACACGCGTCAGCAAGATTAAATGAGACATGCTGGGAATGCTGCTTTCCGTAACGTAGGAATACATACCACTGTTTCTTCCATGCCCCCATACGCCTTCTGAACTGGTATTATAAATCACCTGACCAGCAAATGACTTATAGCCCAGATCACTCTCCAGGATCAACGACGTTTTTGTGGGAAATGACTTGTTCAGTTGAATAAACCCATAATGCCTGGAATTGGTTAACTCCGGCAAATTGACATAACTCCTGTAACGGTAATTATATCCCGCTTTCAGAAAAAAATACTGCATGTCCAGTTTTAGGCTTGTAAATGCATAAAGCTGATTATAATCATAATAGTTGTAAGCATCCTGATCTATCCGACCGGTCCAGTCCGCGCCAAAATAAAAATCATGCTCCTCTTTTTTACCGAAAGATCGTCCGTAATTGGTGCCGATGGTCGCTAACAGAAAATTTCGGCTCGTATTACCTGCATAAGAAAAATAATTTCCTTTCATATAATACGAAAATTTAGTTTCCTGAGGATCATAACTAAGGCGAATTCCAATCTGCGTTAAAACGTCCGTCTCGGGATCTGGAGAACGAAAAAGATTATCATCATAATAAGAAGAAATATTGATTGAGGTAGAGGACTGCCCCATCAACAACCCGGAATGCAGAATTAATCCCGCAACCACAATCATCAAAACTTGTTTCATTTAACCCTCCTGTTGTTTCTCGTTCAATCTGAATTACCTGTTACAAAATTCGTACCAGTGATTTAAATCTTGCTTAACCCTTAAAAAACAAGACTTACAGATTTTTTTGTTTTTATAGCTTCGCCCGAACGGTCGAGGATGCGACGTTTTCGGTCGAATTCAAGTAAAAAAGAGCCGCCCTCCCACTCAGGGCAGCCCTTATTATTTCATTATCTACCTATTGCCACCACGCTCCCAGTCACTGTTTATGATCGCCAGGTAATCTTCCTGGCTGAGGATCTGCGGCGCATATTCCACGCCCTGAGCGCTCAAATTATTTACAAAGGCGCGCAGGTGATTGCGCGAACCGCGCATCAGGTTTTCATAAACGTAAGCAATATCCTGGTTGTCCACGTTTTCATCCAGCTCTTTTTGAATGTCTCTAATATCCACTTCTTCGATCAAAGCGCCAACTTTTAACGCTTCCACCAGAGACTGTTTTCCCTGAACCAACAGCGTATCATACAGGGCTTGTAAGGCTTCATTCTTAAACACACCCAGAGAATCCACCTGAACGGGATCTTCGATTTCATATTTTTCTAACAGTAGTGCAATGGCGTCCGTATGCATTTGTTCGGATCTTGAAATATTTGAGAAGACCCTTACACTCCACTGTGAATATAACGTCAGATAAACGTCGCGAGCCAGTTTTTCTTCTTCGCGCATAAACACCAACCCGGCCGTTTCCGCATCCGACACATCTTCCGCCGGCAATGATGCGATCACCTCTTCAGAAATAATTCCGCTCTGCATTAGATCATTGGCAGCAACGGTGTTATTCTCACGGTCGCACCCGGAAACAAAAATCGTTACCGCCATTAAAAATACAACCAACATCGGTATGATAAATTTTGATAACTTCATGTCACCCTCCTTACTTTTATTTTAGTTATCCATTAACCTTTGCTTAATAGGCATCAATTAACGTGCCAAATTATATGTAGCCATAAAAAACAGTGGGTTACGCTTATTTCATAAAAAGATCGTTTTTTACCAACCTCGTTATTTCGACCACCTGGTCGCATGCTCGACCAAATCCGTCATAAAAATAAAGGAGCATCTTTAAATTTGATTATGTTTTATATACAATAACGAGGCCTTAAAACAGGGG
>CAZJNP010000610.1:0-2255 GCA_964547355.1 uncultured Calditrichaceae bacterium | reverse complement strand
ATGTAATCCGCGCCCAGCGACTTGGCCAGTTCGGCCTTTTCCTCGGAGCCGACGGTTGTAATCACCCGGGCGCCGAGAGCCTTCGCCATTTGTACGGCTGCGCTGCCTACGCCGCTGGAAGCACCGTAAATCAGAATCCAGTCGTTGTATTTCAATCCCACCTTGCGTATAAGCATATGATAGGCCGTCATGGCTGCCAGGGGCAGGGCTGCCGCTTCGTACCAGTTCAGTTCACCAGGTTTCCGCACCACGTATTTAGCCGGCACGGCGATATATTCCGCCTGCACGCCTTGCACGCTTTCACCGGGAATGTGAAACTCCGGGCACAGATTTTCTTCCCCGCGCAGGCAAAACGAACAGTGACCACAGGAACGGATGGGAACGGTCAACACTTCCTCTCCCGGAGAAAAATCGAAATCCCGCCGGGCCAATTCGCCCAGCTCCTCTATGGTTCCGGCCGCGTCGCTGCCCATGATCATGGGCAGGGGTACGCCGGGAATGCCTTCCCGCACCCACAAATCCAGATGATTGAGGGCAGTGGTTTTGACCCGAATCAAGACCTCGTCACCGGCAACAGAGGGCCGCTCAATCTCATCAATCCGCAGTTTATCCCTTCCGCCATGCTCATGAATTCGGATGGCCTTCATAACTGAATTCTCCCCTTTATGATTTACATTTCTTCAGTCCATGATCTGCCACAAAGAAAGGCGTTCCTTGAACTTTGATTTGCCGCAGTACAAACCGGCGGATAATGCGGTACCCACAAACAGCACCAGACTGACAAATACAAAAACATAACCGTAAGGCAAATAATTTACCGCCAGGCCTCCCAGCAACGGATATACAATACTGGGCAATTGCATGATATTCTTCACCGCTACATAACTAGGCACCTCGCTTTTAGGCGCTATTTCCAGCAGGTAGTTGGAAATACCCAGCGAAAGCCCTTTGTAGGTCATCCCGATCAATAAAAAAACAATGATGTACAAATTAGGATGAATCATAGGAATAAACAACGCCGCCAACGGTGTGAGACCGCTGATCAGACCAATTAAAAACAGCACCAACCGGAAGTTGCGCTTATCCCCCAGCCTTCCCCAGAAAGGTCCGGAGACAATATCTCCCACAATCTGTGCTGTGACAAACGCGCCCACCAAGGACAGGGACAGATGCAGTTCCGCCTTGGCATAAATGACATACAATGGCAGCACAATTCCGCTGGCGGAAAGCAATATTTCCACCCAGATGAATTTGATAAAATTAGGATTATCCTTCAATAAACGGAAATGGCCGTACCAAGTTGTCTTTTCTTTTTTGACCTCACCCGGAAGTTCCTTTAAAGAAGCAAATCCGGCCCAGGCAACATACAGCGCAATCCCCGCTA
The DNA here is from genome assembly GCA_964547355.1 of uncultured Calditrichaceae bacterium. GTDB lineage: Bacteria > Calditrichota > Calditrichia > Calditrichales > Calditrichaceae > CAZJNP01. The sequence goes on along the minus strand of CAZJNP010000610.1, from coordinate 871 downwards.
AAAAATAAAGTAATGCATAATTCAACGGGAAATTCTGTTCATTCGACAAAATCTGTTTGGTCAGATACCCGGCGCCCAATCCCAGTATACCGCCCAGAAAATAACGGTAGCCGAAATTTTTTCCACGTTTTCCGGGATCGATCGTTTTAGAAAAAACGGCAAAATAGCTGATATCGCCCATGCCTCCGGCCAGGAAAAAGGTCAGCAAAATTAAAAATATCACCACCAGACTGAAAGTGCTGCTGGCATCCGCACTGAAATACAAAACCCCGGCCATTACCAGCATGGCGGTTCCCCGGATGAGAACGGCGGCAATTAGGAACGGTTTTTTTACGGCGCTGCGCTGCACCCAGTTCACAAAAAAGAGCTGCGGCACCACCGATCCCAGCCGATGCGCCGACAAAAGTACTCCGGATAAAAACGAAGACCCCGTCAAGATAAAAATCAAAGAGGTTTGTACCGTGGTAATTTGCGTAAACGCATTTGCCACGTATAAGAAAACCCCGTGCCAGACAAAAGCGAAAAAATTATGTTTGTAATATTTTTCCTGATTGGAAGGACTGATTTTTTCTTTTGTATTTTTCACTTCGCGACAGCGCCCCGTATGTTTCTTGTTTTTTGTTGAATTAAACAGATACTTCAAAATTAACGATTTTTTCGGAAACAAACAAAAAGCGTCTAAAAGGTAATTTGGTTCTATGACTTTTATTATGGGTAAAAAAAACATAAACCCCTGAAAGGGTGAAATAAGTCAACCCAGGGCAACGCTCTGGGGGACTAGACCCACTTTTTTCGAATTCCCTGTAAGGGTAAAATAATTGTAACCGATTTAAGGTTATTTTGCTCTTTCAGAGTGTCTATACATCATGAT
>CAZJNP010000609.1:0-2257 GCA_964547355.1 uncultured Calditrichaceae bacterium | reverse complement strand
GGTAGAAACACCGCCCTATTCCATGCGTTTGCATGAAGAATTAAAAGAAAAGATCGACGGCGAGGAGAAATCGTTGTTTGGTTTGAATCTGGCCGTCACTTTACTGCATTCCCGGGACGAACGCGCTGCGGCTTCGGCCATCGAGTATCTGCGTTTGGCTGTTAGCGACGAGTTACTGCCCATCTATGATTTAGCACTGGAAATTATCCGTCATCCGGAATACGCGGCGCTTGGTTTTGCGCGCAAAGGGATGTTTAAGATTGGTACCAAGCTGTTTTCCGGTAAACAATTCAAGGAATTTCTGCAAAAATGTTTAACCGTGGATCCGTTTCTGCTCGATCAGGAAACGATCGACTACATCTGCCGCCGCAAACATCAGGACGAAGACCTGGCTGCGATCCATGGCGTTCTTAAGGAAGAAGTGGCGCGCATCAAACCGCGCACTCGGGTGGGCAATACACCCATTCCCTCATTGCTTGATTTGCTCGCGGAATTCGGTATTCAACATCCCACCCGGTATAAAAGAGTGCGTCAGCTTATTGTGCGTTATCAGTTGAGGGAAGACTGCAAAAGCCTTTCTGTGAGCGCGTCGATTGCCAGGGAAAAACTACTGGCGGGATTTCGTAAATGGCTGGGCGAAAATCAGCGTGTGGCGGTGGATGTGGAAACCGGGGAGGAATACCAATGGCGGGATGTGGTTATCTTTGACGAAGCCATCCGGTCCGAGAACAGAATTTTTTTGTTGAACGCACTGAGCCATACGTCTCTGTTAAGAGAAGCGATTTTTTTGCTTTCCGGAGGGAACATGGTGCGTTTGTACGATATTCCGCCAGGGGGCATCTGGATCAGTCCGCTGGAAGAAAGCAAGAAAAAATCCGTTTATCGGATTTCCGTCCAGACCCGCTACCAGGGTTCTTATGATTTTGTGCTTAACGTAAACCATGGTCCGGTTTCCAATGAAGTGGTTTCCGAAATGAATTGGTTAATTCACGCCGGAGCGCCGGCCAAAGGTTTGAGTTTGGTGGAAGATTTTGGCGGGTTCTGGAGGGAATACAATTTATGGACGGAAGATTATTACCATGGGGACACGGTACAACGATTTATCCAGCGCACATTAAGAAGAAAACGACCGGAGGACGAACAGAAATTATTTCATTTATGGCCGTTTTTTATCCGCACCGCCATTGCTGCGCACGTTAATTTCCTGAGACGCACAGGATACAAGCTGGAATTAAGCAACTTGGGCATAAATAATATTGTCATTCCGCACCATGATTACCAGACGGGAATGCGCATTGTTTCCATTGCCCATCGGCGCCACACCCGGGGGTTGCCGGCGTTAATTTTGCGCTTTTACCGTGATTTTGTTTATTCCACCCAAAAGGAATATCCGTTTTTAAAACAACAGATGGGTTGTGAAGCGCTTTTTGCCGGAATTCTGGATGTGGAGGGCGAAAAGAGAGGGTTGGATTTTATCCGTGAAAGTTTAGCGTATTTTAACGAAAAAAAGAAAAAAGCGCTGGCCAAATCGGCAGAGCTTTTTATAGAAAAAGTGGAACGTTTTGGATTTGTTCCCAAGGCCTTGTACTTTGCCGTTCAGCGTTTTCACCGCTGGTTAAAACTGAATGAAAGTGCGTCGCTTTCCGCTCAGGCGCAAACGTTGAATGAATTATACGACACCTACCAGCTTTATGAATTGGAAGAAAAATTTCCCGAAACTCGGATCCGTTTCTTCCTGGATACGGTTTTTTCAGATTCCGATGCGTCCATAAAAAATCGTTTGCGTGAACTGGCGCAAAAGCAGCATGATAAATCAATTAGTAAAGAAGAAATGCTCAGCATCGTTTCCAATTTACAGGACAACTATGATTTAAACGAAAAAGAAAAATTCTTCCTTAGCCGGTTAAGCTATCCCCATCTCAAGCCTACGGATTCGGCTCTTCTGGTGAGCACCAAATCCATCGCGGATGTGGTGGTGCGCTTGGAAGACTACGACGGCATCCCGTTTTTTGTAAGAAAGCCGGTTTCTCCAAAGGAAATCTCCAGCTTGCATCAGTTGTTTCTGGAGGCTAATCTGCCGGTCAGTTTCCGCCCGGAGCACCGCTTTATTGTAGCCGTCTCAGAACGGGGATTTGTGATCGGTGGGTTATTTTACAAATACATGGACACCAAAACCGTTTATATGGAAAAAATCGTGGTTTCCGGTAAGTTGCGCAGAAAAGGCATCAGCGACGGCATCATGAAAGAATTCTTTAAC
>CAZJNP010000608.1:0-2258 GCA_964547355.1 uncultured Calditrichaceae bacterium | reverse complement strand
ATTTTAAAACACGCTGCTGAATGTAATAAAGTTGTTTTGAGCATTTCCGTAGAAAAAGATTTTTTAACGATTTCACTGACCGACAACGGGAAAGGATTTGATAAAACGTCCTGCCCGGAAGGAAACGGCTTTAAAAATATGCAGAGCAGAGCAAAAAATATCAACGGCCAATTAACGATTACCTCCGGTATTGATGTGGGTACCCATGTTTGTTTTACAGGAAAACTGTCCTAATGGATAGTTTTATCTTAACGTAATTGAAGTATATTAACCAAAACCAGAATAAAACAATTGGGAAAAATGCAAAACTCGTCTAAAATAGACATTAAGGTTGCAATTGTGGAAGATGCGGATGAAGTGCGTCAGGATGTGGTGAATTATTTTAATGATTTGCCAGGTTTTATTGCCGTGGGGGCTTACCTGGATTGTGAGAGCGCCATAGAAAATATTCCTAAAAACCCTCCCGATGTGCTTTTAATGGATATTAAATTGCCGGGAATGAGCGGTGTGGAAGGGGTGCGCGCAATCAAGGAAATACTCCCTGAGGTGGAAATTATCATGCTGACCATGTACGAAGATAATACCTATGTATTTGATTCATTACGAAACGGCGCTTCCGGATACCTTTTAAAGAATGCTTCGCCAACGGAGATAAAAAACGCCGTGCTGGAGGTGATGGAAGGAGGCGCGCCTATGAGCATGCGTATTGCTCGCATGGTAACCGATTCCTTCCGAAGGCAGGCTCCGGAAAAGTCTTTGACGCAACGGGAATCGGAAGTGCTTGAAAAAATTTGTTTAGGAAAGAATTATCAGACCATCGCCAACGAATTGTTTATCTCTAAAACTACGGTAAAATTTCACATCCGGAACATCTACCGTAAATTACATGTGACCAACAAAGCCCAGGCCATGCTAAAGGCCTTCCGCAAACGTTTCCCTCCAAAAGCATAATCCGAAAAGTTGTAAAAAAAACCACCCCTAAAAAACCGTCCTTTTGGGTAGTTACATTATCAAAAGAAAATCCCTATTTTTCATCATCTGTTCAAACTGAAAAAGGTATTTCTATTAGGAAACCATAGTCGGCAAAACGGATTTTATACCCAATCTTTTTCCAGAAGGAAGAGATGCAAGGAGCATCTTGCGGATTCCGAATTTTTTATCATGACTCTTTGAAAAAATAAGAGGAGGATGTCATGTCTTTTTTCAAGTATTTTTTAAGCGTGTTGAGATTTGCTCTAATTGAAGTTATTGTCCTTTTTTTTGTTAGTCCTATATTTGTAAATGCTCAGGCACCGGATACGCTCTGGTCGGAAGATTGGGAAGGTGATTGGACTGAAAATTGGAGTGTGGATGGAGGAACTTGGGAAGTAGGTATTCCAACTAGAGGGCCTGACAGCGCTTACGCTGGGCAAAAATGTGCAGCGACTGTGCTAAATGGGAACTATCATGAAGGGGTAAGATCAAATTTGAAAAGAAAAACATGGTTTGTAGTTCCTCCGGCAAACGAGAATCCATACTTAAGGTATTATATTTGGATAAATGGCAATACTAATGACTATTGCCAGGTTAGAATTACCACAGACGGTGAGAATTGGAATCCATTAACCCCGGAGTATCCGGCAAATACTGGGAGCAACACCTGGAGTGTATCAATTGCTTTCTTGTCGGATTATGCTGGGGAAAATGTGCAAATTTCTTTTTATTTCTATTCGAAAAGAACAGGAAATACTGATGATGTCAGTTCAGGAGCTTATATTGATGAAGTTAGCGTTATTACGCAGGGAAACTACCTCCGAAATTTAGAAAATTGGGAAGAAAATATAGGGCATTGGGGTGCAGATGGTGGTTCGTGGGAACTAGGAGTACCAAGCTATGGCCCAGATAAAGCATATTCTCCACCGAATTGTATCGGTACCAATATAAGGGGTAAATATACTGAACCAGCTGACAGTAGATTTATGAGTAAATCCTTTGTTGTACAGGATGCTGATAAAAATCCTGAAATAGAATTCTGGCATTGGTTTAATTTCAGTGATGCAGATTATGGTCAGGTGCAGGTTAAAGATATAGAAAAAAATATATGGGAAGATTTACCCAATGCGCATTATAGTGGTTCTTCTTCAGATGTTTGGTCACATGTTGCTTTGCCGTTATCAGATTATGGAGGAAAAAAGGTACATGTTGGCTTTTATTTCCACAGTAGAATTGTCGGTTCACTTCATGATGTAAGCTCAGGTTGGTATTTGGATGACTTGGAA
>CAZJNP010000607.1:0-2261 GCA_964547355.1 uncultured Calditrichaceae bacterium | reverse complement strand
AAGAAAAAAAAGGTAAAAGTAAGTTCGAGGGAAACGGTGGTTAAGGCCATAAATACGAAAACGAAAAATTTGAAAAACAATTTCATAATAACCTCCTTAAATAATTTAATAGAAACTTCTGAAAAATTAGTAGTTCAAACTAATCGAAATTAGTAAATTCTTTCAGTCGTGAAATACTGGAGGAATCATGAGAACCAACAAAATGAATAATATGGACCTGTTCACATTTAAAGCAAATCAAGCCTATAAAAAACACATCAAAACTTCCAGAGCAAAGCGGCTCTGGAAGTTTTGAACAAAACAATAGATTGGTCGACCTTAATAAGACCATTACAAGAGAGCTTGCAGAAAAAAAAGCGCGGCCGCAAACGATTTGATTTAACGGTTATCGTAAAAAGTTTTATTTTGCAGCATATCTATGGCCTATCCGACCCGCGCTTAGAAGAAGAGATCGCCGACCGCCGCAGTTTTTCCCGAAAGGGATGCCTTATGGCACAATTGTTTTTAGGTTTGACCAGCGGCGATTCTATTCCGGATGAAACTACCATTTGCCGCTACCGTGAACTATTTGCCAGCAAAGGTTTGGATAAGAAATTGTTTTCATCTTTCAATCAACAGTTAAAAGCAAAGGGCCTATTGTTGGAACATGGCACCATCGTGGACGCCACCATATAAGCAATCCTACGCTACGCCGAAATTCCGGCCGGGATAAAGACGCTACGCATACCATACAGCGCAATAAGAGCTATTACAGCTACAAGGGCCACATCGGTATGGGTTCCAAAAGCAAGATCATTCACAGCGTGGAATTCACCCCGGCCCATGTGCATGATTCGGTTTGTTTTGATCAACTGGTGCACGGCAAGGAACAGATTGTAATTGCGGATAAAGGCTATGCCCAAAGAGAGCGCAAACAGAAATTACGCGCCAATGATACGGTTTGCGGCATTTTAGATAAAGGCTATCGCAGTCGGTCATTAAGTAGTAAACAAAAGAAACGCAATAAAAAGCTGTCAGCCGTTCGCAATGCGGTTGAGCGGCCTTTTGGCTTTAGTAAACAGGTTTTGAACTATACGCATAGCCGATACTATGATTTGCCTCGTAATCGTTTTCAATTCACCATGGTAACTATTATTTACAACATGAGAAGGTATTTAAGTTTGCTTAAGGAACAAGAAAATTTACAACCTATACTTGCCTAATGGGAGAGGTACGCCCAAAATGCATCCGGGTGGTTAAAATGGATGCCTAAATGATTTAAAAATGATGTCAAAGACCGATTTGTTTCAAAAAAATGACCGTTATAACCAAATAGAACAGAATAACCTAATTTTTCAGATGTCTCTATAATTCAAAGCATTCACCCTGGAAGGCAAGAAAAGGTAATCAAGAACTGCTGCTGGAGCTTCTTTTTTCAAAGCTGTATACAACCAGCGTACCTGCAGGGACGGTTTGTTCTTTTTCCATTTTAGAATAGTGGACAAACCTGTGATGCTTAAAGAGGAAAAAGCCATGTCACACCTCTAAAAAATGAGTTTTTTGCCAGCTTTTTTATTTTTTTATTACAAAATCCATTCCATTTAATAACGTCCGTAAAATTAATGACTCTTCCTTTTTCCCTGTTTCACAACCACAACATTTTTCCTGCAAAATGTTTCATGGTTGCAACATCCCTGCTTGCATAGCCGGCGGTACATCAGTAATTTGTGTTAAAATCGAACTGGCCGAAAAATTGCAACATTCTATCATAAAATGAATTCCTGATTCCCAATTTCCGGTTCCCTTTTTTCAGGAACCGAAAACACAGACGGATCGCATGCAAAAACCGTTAAAAAAAATCTATTTCACCATCGGAGCGCTGGCGGTTCTACTCGCGGCGGGTGTTACCCTTTGGCTGTACCGGGCCATGCTTCCGTACGAGATTCAAGAAATCACTTCCGCCACGGCCGATCTGGGCGGTCTGATTAATTACTATAAAGACCTGGATAATGACGGTTACAGCGAACGGTTTGTTTTTTGCAGCAATACCAATAAAAAACAACACTATATAAAAATTTATCGCATGTTCTCGCTGAACAAAAGCGCCATATTCGATCAGTATAATTTCCTGCACCCCATTTATATTAATGAAATATTCTACCACGATCTCACCGGCGACGGCATGCAGGAAGTATTCGTTTTCTCCCATGACGATCAGGCCCTGTACCTTTCAGTTATCGATTTAGCACAAAATAAATATTTGTATCACGAACGCTATATAT
>CAZJNP010000606.1:0-2269 GCA_964547355.1 uncultured Calditrichaceae bacterium | reverse complement strand
GTTCCAGAACCGTCTGATAATCAATGGCCTCCAGGTACTGGTCACGGATTTTGTTGTATTCCTGCACGCTCTTATTATAATCTTCCGTAGAAAAATACGAACCGGCAGCACCGACTAAAAAACCCAGTGCGTAAAGAGTACCGCGTCCGCTGTTTTCCATGTATCCCTGTCCCCAACCCGGGAAAAACAAGGAACGCATGATACCGCCGGCTTTGGATTTGGACGCTAAAGAAATGTTTACCGTTTGCTCTCTGTCTTCCCGGATGTCAATGGATTGACTCCGGGGGTGATAACCGGATTTTTCACATTCAATATGATAGGTCCCTACCGGCAGAATTAAATAATGATCCGTTACTTCTTTACCTTCAATGGTTACCCGGGCGTCGGCCGGCCGTATGCGCAAACGCAACCGCCCCGTACGGCGGGTGTCCCGTTTTTTGCCGGTGAAAAACACCCCTTTTTGCAACACAAGCTCCACCACTGAGGTTTTGTTTTCGTTAATCGTAACCGCCCGCTTTTCCATGGAATAGCCGTTGGCCGAAGCTTTGATTTCATACTGTCCCACCGGCAACCGTTTTAAAAATTTCAATCCCTGCCAGCGCTGAACAACCTTGCCATTCCGTTTTAGTTCTACGGTGGCAAACAGGGGGTTAACAGAAAAACGCAGTTTGCCCACCATCTGCACCAGCGTAAACTGTTTACGTACTTCCCGGCCTCTTTGGATAGTCACAGTTGCGCTTTGCGCATGGTAACCCGGCGCGGTAACTTCCACTTTGTATATACCGGGAGCCAGTTCGATACGGGAACGATGGGTGTAATCGCTTTTATTAATCAGCACCCGGGCCTGCGGCGGCTGCACCTGCAAAACCAGCGTACCGGTATTTTTCACCAAGTGATATTGTTTGTTTACGGTTTGACCTATCTTTATTTGCACTTCATCCCGGCTGTCCAGATAACCGTCCCTGGTTACGGTTAAGCGATATTTGCCGGGAGGCAAGGCAATCTTATCCGACGCGCGGTATGTTTTTCCGTTGATCAAAATCTGGGCATCCATGGGGTCCACCGTAACGTTCAGATAACCGGCATTCTTCATCAACTCAAAGAAAAAGGTGTTATCGCCTTCTTCCTGTACGGTAATGGTTTGTTCCACCGGCACATAGCCTTCTAATAGTAATTTCAACAGATAATCACCGGGATATAACCATAAACCATTATCCGTAATACCGTTGCTGGCGCCGTTAATATAAATTTTCGCGCCCTGAGGAACAGATTTAATAGCCACCGGCACCAGGTCCACCTCCTGCAGGGTAAAGTTAAACAGCACGTGGTTTTTATCGATATGGATTTCTTTATCAACCGACCGGTAGCCTTCCCGTGTGATACTCAAACGGTGTTTACCTCTGCTCAAGTCGATCGCTTTTCCGCCTGGTATCTTCTTGCCGTCCACAGTTATCATTGCATCGCCCGGTTTTACCAAAAAGGTTACCGGCAGCCTGTCGCCGATAGAGGCCTGACCTTTTATTTTGATCTCCCAGGTTTGTTTGGGCTTTAAACGGATACCCAGTTCGGACAAAATAATTTTTAAGGGCTGGTGGTCGGAATGATACACCTCCAGCACCCGTTCGTCCGGAGACAAGAAGACAATGTCCATTCCTGGTTTGTGTTCCACATCCCCCACAATCCCGTTGTACGCATCGTACCGCAGGCCTTTTAAGTTGGAAATCACCTTTATCGCAGCGCAGAAGCGTCCGTTGGCATCGCGCCGGCCAACGATTTCCGAAGGTATCAGTTTTGGAGTTCCGGCAACCTGCATCTCAGGCAGGTCTTGCGGCAAGACGATCATAGGTAAAAGCAAAAATACAAGCAGAATGCGTCGCATAGTGACCTCTATGATTGGATTATCTGGTAGAAAGATATATTCTGAATATAAATATTTTTCCTCTTTATTACCACTGGCTTCCGGCAATGCAAATAACTTTTCGCAACATGAAAAAAACGGCGTTTCGCGCAAAACCGATCTAACGCCTATCTTTGTACTACTCTTCTATGTGGCTCTAAAATACCTCCAATTTCGTTTTGATTTACTTATCACCATCAATCAGCCCGCATAAGAGCAAAGGCATATTTGATCATATACAACCAATAATCTAAACATTAAAAGCGTTAATTCGACACAATGCGGAAAACATCGTTTAAAATTAAATTCCCTATTTATCTGAAACGATATGCATTAAAAAATATCCTACAAAACTTATGCCTTAGTGAAGAT
>CAZJNP010000605.1:0-2276 GCA_964547355.1 uncultured Calditrichaceae bacterium | reverse complement strand
GTACGAATATGCAAACTATTTAATCGGACAGGCTTTGAAACTCGCGCCGGCATCGGCGGTGATTGCCGTATCCGATGTGACAGATGAGCGGGAACTGTAAGAAATTCGCTCCCATTTTTATCTGTCTCAACCGGTGCCGTGGATTGTGTTTGACGTGAATTCCATGAGCGATATAAAAAATATTTTTCTTGGAATCAAAAAGATCGAACCAGAAAAAGAAGATTCCAGGAAAGAGACGCAAGAGGAAGAGGCATGAATACGATTTTTATCGTTAGTGCGGATAAAAAATATTTTAATTTATTTGCCACAAACTTTGGCCATTTACCCATACATTTTGCCTGGGCGCGCGGAATGGATGAGGTGTTGAAATACGCGGATATCGAGCAGCCGGCCTATTTGTTTTTCATTTCCAGAGATCTGGAAACCATGGCTGACCTGATCGCCGACTATCGCAAACTGCCCATCAGCGTTCCTTTTGTTTGCTTTACCAGAGAACTGGATTACCCCGCCCGCTCCATGCTCTGGCAGTCCGGCGCCATTGACATTATTTCCTTTCCGATTGCCAGAAAAGAGCTGGAGTACATCTTAAAGTCTTTTTTAGTGACCATGAAAGAGACCCAGGAGGCGGATGAACAATTAACGGGTCGGCTGGAAGATTTTTCGCTCATTGAGCTGATTCAAACTTTCCAGAATTCCGGAAAAAGCGGGCGCCTGGTTCTGGAGAGCGGTTCGCGGCGCGGTGAAATAGAATTCAATAACGGAAAGGTGGTTAATGCCACTTATCCTAATTGCGAAGCCCTTGAGGCGGTAACCGTGCTTTCCACCTGGACCCAAGGGCGCTTTTACGGACGGTTTGATAAAGAGAAACATCCCCGCAAAATTGTGTTAGATAACGAGCAGGTCATTGCGGAGTGCATCAATCATCAGAAAGAGTTGAATGATCTGTACAAAGAGTTGCCGCAACTTGATGAAACTTTGTACACCGATCCGGATATTGAGTACGAGGAATTTGGCGCCAAAGACCGTAAGCTGATGTTAAAATTTTGGGAAGGATATACACTGCAACAATTATTGAATGAATTTGACGGCAACGTCAATACCTTGCTTAAGAAAATTAAATTCTGGCTGGAACGCCACTGGTTATTGACCAGCGAACAGTACGAAAAGCGGAAAGCTCAAATTGAAGCGCGCCAGCGACGCTCAATGTTTAAAAAACTTTTCGGAAAAATGTTTTCCAGAAAAGAAGAGGAATTCATTTTTTACGAATCGACAGGCAGAACCAAAGTAAGCGACGAGGATGAAGATTTTCTTGCCGGCATCACCCGCAAGGAAGCGTTTTTTTATGATTTTGAAAGCTTGCAGGAGTTTGTGGAAAAATTGGAGAAACAAAGTGGTTAAGGTAGTTGAAATACCAGTGTTAACAGCCAGCGATCAGGTGCTTGAGTTATTGATCCAGGACCAAAAGGTAGAAACATTGGACGAATGGCCGGATATCCGTTTTATGCGTCTAAACCTTGATGACGCACAGGCCATTTTTTACCTCATCCAGGGATCGTTTGAGGCGAATGACTTTACCATTGGCGATCTGGTGATTCCCAAAGCGCCGTTTGTCTGGATCCTTTTTGAGAAGGATGACTTGGCCTTTGATACGGTGTTAAAAAAGTATACCACGCGTTATTTAACCCCATTTTATTTATTAACCGCCCAGAATCTCAAACCGCAGATTCAATCCAAGCGGATTACCGAAGACCAGTTGCTTGCGTTTGATCCGGAAGACCCGCAACGCCTACAACAGGCGCTGTTAAACACCCTGAAGATTCGACTGGTTGAAGAGAACCAACTCAGTTATTAGGCCAATCTTACAAAAAATATGTCCGCGAAATACCCGTATGTGCCCGAATCAGGATCGTCATTTCTAAAAGAATAATTTCCGGGTTACCTGCAAGTTTTTTAGTGGTTAAACATCTTTACTTTTTTTGATTTCAATAACCCGGTTTCTAAACGATTTTTTGCCTATTAAAATAAATCGGCTTACACATCCGAAATCCTGATGAAGAATACTTTGATTTAATCCTCCCTAAATGATTCATTTATGCCCGTTTTCGTAATCTATAACCTGGCCATTACTTCTTAGGAAAAAGCATCAGATTCATAACGACTCCGCGGGTGTGGCAATTGTGCAACATTAGTCGGATATAATGTTGCAAACCGACAACAAAAATAGAGTAAAATTAGGGACGTGTTTGCGTAATTAACATCTTGACCATAGTTGTAAG
>CAZJNP010000604.1:0-2277 GCA_964547355.1 uncultured Calditrichaceae bacterium | reverse complement strand
GAATATATCGGGATTCACCTGCTTTTTCAAGCTTTTATCTTTTTTTACAAAAATATGTTTTCCGATCAGAATTAAAAAAGGGAATGAAAAATTTTCATTCCCTTTTCGTTTGAGTTGGTCGTCGGTTACTTTTTCACACCTTTCATAAAACCAAAAGTAAAAAACAACGCCATAAATAATAGCAAGGGCGCCAGAATCATCATCACAAAATCCTGGGAGAAGAACAATAATTGTTTTCCGGCTTTCAGGAATGCCAGCGCAATGCCGCCTAATCCAATTAAAATACCACCAACAGCCACCATGCTGAAGCCCTTTTGGACGTTTTCCCCTTTACAGGCTAAAAACGGTACCGCGACGATAGTCAAACCGGCAATGGCATGGAACACAGGATAAACGATTTTACCTAATGAAACCATACCTCCGTATCGGGTCACTGTTATTAATACTAACCCCAAGATCATTAAGCCCAGATATCCTTTTTCATATTTTGGATAGAACTGGGCAATGAGACCGGTTGCCAGAGAAAATGGAATTAAACCAGCTACGACTGCAACAAAATTATTGGCCAGTGCGCCCCAACCAAAAATGATTAATAAGAGACCAGCCACCAACAATACCAGAAAGCCGACGATGTAATAAATATTCCAGATGCCGGCCGTGTCCGGATTTTTTTGCCTTTGAATGAATCGGTAAATCATGTAAATGGCAACCAATCCGGTTAGCAGTAAAACAATTCGATCAAACACACCCATATAAGCCTCCTTTGTTTAGGTGATCTGTGAATTAGATCGTTTGGTTAATTAAACGCCCCCGTTAAATCCTATGACAAAGAAAAGCGTCGTGATCATGAGTAAGGCCGGAAAAATATTAAAAATCACTTCTCTGGATAAAATCGGTTTTCCGGATTTTAGAAAAGCTAAAAGCAGTCCGCCAATGCCCATTAAAGCACCACCGATACCCACAAATACAAAACGTACTGGCACTCTATCGGTTAACACAAATATCACCGGCAGTAAGAAAATCATCATCCCGGCAATACCGTGCACCACGGCTAAAGAGAGTGCCGGAATTTTTCCTGCAGAAAAATATCTGGTAAATAAAACAGCCAGGAACCCGACGACTGCAAATACCGAATACATCATACCGAAGGAAGGAAGATGCAACAAAACAAGCGCCTCGGAAAACATCAACGGAGTAATGGTAGCGATAACCACAACAGCATTTTTTTCCAGCACATCCATACCAAAAAGAAGCAGCAACAATCCGGCAAGTACTAAAACACCAAACGCCCCTGTAAGCATGATAGTCACAGATGCAGAAAAACGAGACAAACCGTTCACAATCTGATAGCTGGCCAGGATAGCCGTAATTAAAAACAGTAAACGGTCTGCTATTTTTACCTTTTTCATGGCATGACTCCCAACACCACCATAATCATCGATCCTAACATATAAATAGAAGCATATTTAAACAAGCCGAAATTAACCTTTTCCGAAGGCTGGAAAATGCTCAGAAAAGCCAAACCGACCAGGCCGGTGGTTAACACCGCCAACAGACGTAAATATCCCCAGGATAATTCCAGAGCAAATAAACCGATACCAATCGACAAGGCCGCACCGATACTCGATAAAGCAATAATTAGCTGAGTATTTTGGATGCCATATGCCGACGGAAAGGTGGGCACTCCGGCCGAGTCATAGTCCTTTTGATACCGGATGCTGAAAGTCAAAATATGTGTAGGTATCCATAATAAAATCGCCAGCGCAAGCAAAAAACCGATGGCATCAATCTGACCCAATCCCAGCACACGACCAGCAAGAATGGGCATACCGCCCGATACACCACCCCAAACGATAGACCAAGGTGTGCGCCTCTTAAGCCAGATCGTATAGATAACCACATCGATGAACAGGCCCGAAAATACCACCCAGCCGTATAATACCGAAAGCGAGAATGCCCATAGCAAGCCTACAAATGACAAACCCAATCCAAGTAGCAATGCTTCTTTTACGCTAATTCTTCCTGAAGGTAGCGGTCGATGAGCGGTACGGTTCATCAGGGAATCGATATCCCGGTCATACACCATGTTCAGTACGGTACTACCGCTAATCGTTAAAAACAGACTCCCCAGCAGCCCCATGATAATTTCCGGATTCAATACCGGACAGCGGGCGCTGATAAAACCAGTAAAGCCGGTTAACAGTAACAGACCGGTTTGCAAACTCTTAATAAGCGGCCAATACAATTTTATTTTTCTTCTTACTACCTGCATGGTGT
>CAZJNP010000603.1:0-2291 GCA_964547355.1 uncultured Calditrichaceae bacterium | reverse complement strand
TTTAAACAAAAGTAAGTCAAAAACGCACTGGATTCAAAATTAAATTAGTTTGCAGGTATGGGTCGTTAATTCTCAAATTTGCGCACACCCGTGAGGATGAAATATAAGATGACCCCATAGAAAGAAAGATAGGTATTCATTTTAATTCTCACGAAACGATCACGAATTTCTCATATTTAAACACATATTAAAAAATATATCAATTTTCGGAATAAGAGGTGAATATCTTTGGTTATAGATAATGAATTTAATTTTCATAAACCCAAACAAGGAGTAACTCATGTACAAGAGTAATCTTAAGAAGATTTTTATTGCAATGACGTTGGCAATAGTCACTGTTATATTTGTGTCGAATCAGCCGGCATCGGCTGCAACCGGACTGACCACCAAGTCCACCATTAATGCGGAATTGAATAGTGGAAGTTATGCGGAAATTTCTGGTGTGACCGTAATGAATAGTTTAAACGCCAAATGTGGCGCCGGAAAATGTGGTTCTGGCAAGTGCGGTGATAGCGATAAGGCAAAAACCAAAACCGAAGCGGCCAAAAAGAGCGGTGAAAAGATGAAAGAGGGCAAGTGCGTTTCCGGCAAGTGCGGTGGAACAGAAAAAGCCAAAGAGGTTAAAAAAGATGTAAAAACTGCAAAAGACGCCAAAGAGATGAAAACCGCGAAAAAAGAAGGTAAATGTGGTTCCGGTAAATGCGGTGATAAAGAGAAAGTTAAAACCAAAACCGAAGCGGCTAAAAAGACCGGTGAAAAGGTAAAAGAAGCCAAGTGCGGTTCTGGGAAATGTGGTAGTAAATAATCTGTTGTTTTAATTAAACAGTGAAGGCCGGGGGAATTAAAAAGCTCTGTCTGATGTAAAATCGGCAGAGCTTTTTTTATTTTTGTCCCGTCTTTTTTATGATGTGATAACCAAATTGGGTACGAACAATATTGCTGATACGGCCAACGGACATTTTTTTTACGGCCTGTTCAAACGGCGGCACCATCTGTCCCGGCCCAAACCATCCCAAATCGCCGCCCTTGCTTTTACTGGGACAAGTGGAATATTGTTTTGCCAGAGCCCGAAAGTCCGCACCACTTTTTAATTTTTTTAGAATATGTTCGGCTAAAGACCGATCTTTAACCAGAATATGACTGGCACGCCATTCCATTGGATCCTCCTGAATTGTCTAATGTGAAAAACAAATTTACGGAAAGAGTTAAAACAAATCCACGCCTAATATTGTATGGTGTCTGTTTTTTAGAGGATTTTTTTTGCATCATGGAAAAAAGTTTTTCACGGGCATCGTGTTTGTTTTTGCAGAGACCTTTTATAAGGCACGGTAAGTATTTTAATCATTAAAAGGAAATATTTTCCCCTTCTTGAACTGGTGAAAATATTAAAAGCTTAGGTAAGTCGCGTAATATTAACGCATTATAGTGGGTTTGTCATGTTTTGGCACGGTTGTTGTAAAATTAACCAGCAGAAAGGAAAAAAGGAGCGAACGATGAAACAGATTTTAGATGCCAACGGGTTGGACGAGCAAATTGCCGTTCGGGGTATTGTTTCGGTATGTGCCTGGTGCAAAAGAGTGAAACTACCCGGCACCGAGGTTTGGGTAGGCGAACAATCGGTTTTGTCAGCGGGTGTTCAGGGAATGATTAGTCATGGTCTTTGTCCCAATTGTCACGCCGCCATGATCTGTGAGACGGAAAGATAAACGCGAGCGTAAAAGATAACAAAAAAACGAAATAATGTGACGCGTAATTTCATGTTAAATTAAAAATGCAAACAGATGGAATAATCATGGAGAAATTAAATCTATGATCTTGCAGGAAATTCGGTTTGTGTTGTGGTTCTTTCACAAACATAAAGCCCTATGGTAAATTTTTATTCATTCATATATTTGCATTCCCCGAGTAAATTTGTTTTTAGTTGGAAATATGTATAAAATTCTTTTCAAGGTAAAAATTCTCATTACTTCAACTTTTTTTTCAAAGGGTGGAAGGTCTTGTAAGCATTTACGAAAACGGGCGGTAGTTTTGTGCTTTACAATTCCTTTAGTCTCCTGTCTTTTTTTCAGAAATCGCTTCATTATAAAGGAAAACCAGTTTTCCCGCTCTTGCATATTCCCCTATCTCTTGCTCCCACTTTTCCCAGTCTCTTTTGTAAAACCATTTTCTTAGACGGCGAAATTCTTCTTTAGAAAGAGATTCGCTGGAGCTAAGAATTTTTTCTACCGTGGACATAATTTTTCCCTGTAATGTTTATTGTTTAGAATAAATATTTTAATAGATTAATACCC
>CAZJNP010000602.1:0-2293 GCA_964547355.1 uncultured Calditrichaceae bacterium | reverse complement strand
GCAATAATCTTTATCCAATTACACCAATGTATTCTGTTAATTTGAGTGAAACTCATGAACTAATGTTTGAATGTGGAATGAACATATTTTATGATAAATGTATGGTTGAAGGAATTAATGAAAATTCAATTAAATTGTTTAGATTTAATCAATCGGACAAGCTTTGGATGGTGGTTAACAAAAGTAGTGTTAACATTGAAGATGATGCTGTATCAGCTTTAATTTCAAAGGATGGGGTTTATTGCGTATTCGCCACCGGTTTGAAAAATGATTTTACGAAACCCAGTAAAATTAAAAATCTATTCGCCTATGCCGGTGACTCTTACGGCAAGATAAATCTTTTCTGGTCTGCCCCGGGTGATGATGATAGTTTGGGACAGGCGGCCTATTACGATATTCGCTGGTATGATAAAGAAATTACAGAAGCTAATTGGGATTCCGCTTATGCGTTACGCACTTACCAGCAGCCCAAATATTTCGGTGAGGAAGAAACGGCCTCCTTTACTTTTGATGATGTCAGCAAAACCTACTATTTTGCCATCAAAACAACAGATGAAGCGAATAACACATCTGAGTTATCCAATATCGCTTTTACCAGCCCGGGTACAAACACCTTGGATATTGTTCCTTTGACCATTAAACGTGACAATCAAATTAAAGCCGTATTCTTTGGGAAAAATGAAAATGCAAGCAACGAATACGACGACGGCCTTGATATCAGTATGGCGGATCCGGACTCCGGTTTAGTTATGTATTTCTTAAATAACGGGGCAAAACTAAGCACGGATTTCCGGTCTATTAACGATTCTTCCATTATATGGCAATTGTACATCAAAAATACAAAAATTGATTCAGACTCCGTTTTAATTACATGGGACCCTACCAGTATTAAAGAAGATGGTGATTATAATCTGTCTGGTTTAGATATGAAATCCAATAATGCGTTTGCTATTTATGGAGATACAAGCTTAACGCTAACTTATACCGCACATCATGTTCCTACTGGAATGAATCCTAGATCCAACCATATTACTTCTTTCGAATTATATCAAAATTATCCTAATCCGTTTAATCCGGTCACAACGATAAATTACCAATTGCCAAAACAAAGCAGGGTAAAAATCGAGATCTATAATGTTTTGGGACAAAAGGTAAGAGAGTTGGTTCATACTACCCAACAAGCAGGTTCTTATTCTATAAAATGGTACGGCAAGAATGATGAAGGTCATAAAGTCGCTTCGGGGATATATTTTTATAGAATAAAAGCGGGTAATTTTGTTAAAACAAGAAAGATGATCGTAGTAAGATAGTGATAATTTTTTGCTAATTTAATTCTTCATGATTCGGCCCCGTTTAGATCCATTCGGGGCTGAATTTGTGTAGAAGAGAGGTTTAGCCCGGGATGCAGGCACAAATACGATCTTTCGTATTTGTAGATCATTAAAAGCTATTGTGGTTTTGCGCAGGACGTTTAATGCTATTATGATCGTCGAAGGCATGCAGAAAAGGTATTAGTATTTCGTAAGTATATACTCAAATCGGTGAAGAAGATATGAGACGAATTACCCTATTGCGGGATACGGAAATTATGGTATATGTTAAAGGGAGGCGGTATTGCCATAGGTCGAGACAGATTATTTACAATATTACGAGAGGAAGGTCTTTTAATAAAGCGAAAGCGACGTTATATATCGACCACGGATTCCTCAAAAGGTATAGGTAGCTATAGAATTTGATAAAAGATTTAGAGTTAGAGCATGCGGAGGATGTATTTGTCAGCGATATAACGTATATACGTACAAAGGCAGGTTTTGTATATTTGGCGTTAGTAATAGATGCTTATACAAAAAAGATAATGGGAAATTTTTTAAGTGAGGATATGCAGACTACATTGGTTTTAAAATCATTAGTGGAGGCCATGAGAAATAAAAGATATAATCGTTCCCTAATTCATCATTCGGATCATGGGAGTCAATATAACAACCGTTCATATATTGGGGCATTAAAGCTATGCGATATAATGATTAGCATGTCTGGTAAAGGAAAAGCTTGGGAGAATGGTATTGCAGAGCGAACGATTGGGGTTTTAAAACATGAATTAGGGTTAAGCTCAGTGTTTGATAACTATGCGCATGCTGAAAAAGAGGTTAATTGGGCAATAGACAAATATGATAATCTAAGGCCGCATTTAAGTTGCGGCTATTTAACGCCAACACAAGCCGATGAACAGGGAAAAGATATGACTAATGTGTGGCAGAAAAAGTTGTCCACATTTCCACGGGCCCAACAACAA
>CAZJNP010000601.1:0-2297 GCA_964547355.1 uncultured Calditrichaceae bacterium | reverse complement strand
TTTCCCGGTCTTTTTAACTTATTCCCGCTTCCCTTTCATCTTAAATCTTTTTACTTTTTTCTTATTACTTCCCCCTTCTTCCTCAGCGCTTCAAAAGAAACGTCCACCACGTCGTATTTGCGCCAGCCCTGATAATCGTAATGCCACCATTCGCTGGTGATGGATTTAAACCCGTGTTTTTCCATCACCGTTTTCAGAATCCAACGGTTAATGCGCACCTGTGCCGGAAGTTTCTGATAGTTGTGGTGCGCCCGTACGGTGAAATTGTCGAATTCCGTGGGCATGGGCAGCTCCGTGCCGCTGGAGTCCACCAGGGTCAGATCCACCGCCATGCCCCGGTTATGGCGCGAGCCTTTTTTAGGATTCGCCACGTAACGCGCATCGGGCATGATCTGCCACATTTCCTTTTGGACGTTGAGCGGGCGGTATCCGTCAAACACTTTTAATCCCAGACCCAGCGCTTCCAGTTCCTTTTGCACCTCGGATAAAGCCTGCGCCGCCTCGTAGCGCAGAAAACAGGCCGCTTCCGGGTACACAGCCCGTCCCAGAAAATTATTGCTGGTGGCATAGCGAATATCCAGCCGGATATGTGGATTGATCTTTTGCACTTCCACAAAATCGCCCGGTTTCTGGGCAAACAAAAACGAAAGCGTCAAAAACAGCCATAAAAAAATATGTTTCATGGTGGTTCTCTCTTTTGTGTACGATTTAATTCTAATCTAACAACATTCACATTACTGTGCAACGAAAGGTCTTCGTCCCCACTCCAGAAAAAAGAGACGTTTCCCGTTCAAGTTCCCGGACGATTTTACCGATAAAATATGACGCTGCCCACAAGCATATGACAGAATTTTTTTATATTTGAAAGCAGCAAAAGTTTTGTAAATAGAGTTGTTTTTTTCATTTTTAACTTTTAATTTTGGAATGATGTAGTCCTGTCTTCTGGCGGGAAAAAACGATAACGATCGAAGAACATGGAGCCTTTCATCGCCCCCGCGACGCAAGCGCTTCAAGTTTAAGGAAAAGTAAAAAATGCTAAACTTGTTTTTATTTATTCTCATACTAATCGTGATTATTAGCTGATGTAGGCGAAACGCCCCTTGCTGTCCTTTTATATGGCAAGGGGCGTTTTTGTTATAGACGGAACCGGGAGGATGAGACTGGACGAAACGCTTAACGAAAGGAGCTTTTATGGAAAAAGTGAATTTGGATTGGAGTAATCTGCCTTTTAGTTATATCAAAACCGATTACCATCTGGAATACTATTTTAAAGACGGAAAATGGTCCGAAGCCAAAGTCGTGGAAAAAGACACCATAGAGATCCCTATGGCCGCAACCTGTCTGCATTATGGCCAGGAAGCTTTTGAAGGATTAAAAGTGTACAAACATAAAGACGGGAAAGTCACCACCTTCCGCGTGGATGAAAACGCCAAAAGACTGAGGCGATCTGCCGAAAAACTTCTGATGGAGCCGGTGCCGGAAGAGCTGTTTATCGAAGCGGTAGAGAAAGTGGTTCAATTAAATAAACGATTCATCCCGCCATACGGCCATGGCGCCGCTCTTTATATTCGACCGTTGTTAATCGGCATCTCCGGCATGTTGGGCGTTCAGCCTTCCAAGGAATATTTGTTCCTGGTATTCGCTTCTCCGGTGGGACCGTATTTTAAAGAAGGTTTAAAACCGCTTAAGTTTTATGTGGAAGAAGAAATGAAACGAGCCGCGCCGGGTGGCACCGGTGACGTGAAAGTTGGCGGAAATTACGCTGCCAGTTTAAGAGTCACCAAAAAAGCTAAAGCCATGGGCTATAAAGAAGTACTGTATCTGGACGCCAAACAGAATAAATACCTTGAAGAATCCGGTCCGGCCAATTTTTTCGGCATTACCAAAGACGGAAAATACGTCACACCAAAATCGGATACCATACTGCCCAGCATTACCAATAAAAGCCTGATGACCCTGGCCGAGAAAAAATTGAATCTCAAGGTCGAACACCGGCCAGTGGAAGTGGAAGAAATCTTCGATTTTGTGGAAGCGGGATGCGTGGGTACGGCCGCCGTGATCTCTCCGATCAAGAGTATTAAATACCGCGATCGTACCGTTGAATATTGTAAAAATGACGAAGTCGGCCCGATTTCCAAAAAACTCTACGACCTGCTCACCTCCATCCAGGTGGGTGATGTGGAAGATTATTTCGGCTGGAACCACGAGATAAAACTGGACTAAACAAGGTTTAATGACTAACAAAAAAAGGGGCTGTCCCAAAAGGGGGCGGCCTTTTTTTATACTATTTTGCCCTC
>CAZJNP010000600.1:0-2298 GCA_964547355.1 uncultured Calditrichaceae bacterium | reverse complement strand
GATGTACGCTTACTGGTTTTATTGGCGGTATAAAAAAGCGGGGAAATTATGGTTGCTGTTAACGCTGGTTTTATATTTTCCGGCTATGGAAGTCATGCAGTTTTTTATTAAATCAAGATTTAGCAATATTAACGATCTTCTGTCCGGGTACATAGGGAGCTCGCTGGGTATTGGGTTGTTTTTTCTTGCGAAAAAGGACAACTGGCGTAAGAGCAGCAAAATCTATCTGAATCATTTTACCTGGGTCATCGTTATTTATTTGTTTCTTATTTTATACAAGGGGTTGGCTCCCTTTGAATTTACAGCAAAAAGAGAAGTGTGGATGCTCGATTTGAATCTACATAATTTGGTTCCCTTTTATGCCTATTTTAAAGTGACCTCCATCTGGAATATTTATGACATCTTAGAAACCTTTTTGGCTACCATACCCATGGGATTGATTATTGCCGTTTATTTAGACCCTAATGTACAGGAAAGCAGCATACTTAAACGCGCCATGTTTGCAGGCGGCCTGATTGGGATGATTATTGAGGTCGGGCAAGTGTTTATGCAAGCGCGCAATGCCGATATTACCGATGTTATGAATATGGCTCTGGGTGCTTTGTTAGGAGCGTATTTTTATTTCTACTATAAGAATAATTACATCGCCGTAAATAAAGCGGTAAAACAATGATTCTGTAAGTTACAATTTATTTTTGCTCTTAGCTTGTTTCTTTTTTAGCTGAATTTCCTGCCCGGCTTTTTCCAGCCTGAGCTGCGTTTGTTTGTAAACGTTTATCCAGAAATCCGGATCGTTTTTGTGGCGATCCTTTTCGATAATGAACTGTTCTTCGGTAAGATTATTTTTGTTTAGCAAATTTTTAATCCGTAAAAGGCGTTCTTTTTGGGAGATGGGTAATTTTTGAATTACCAATAGTTCGCTATAGACCGTAACAAACTGGGATTTGGGTATGGAGGGCGAGGTATTTTTTTTACAACTTGTAAAAAATGAAAATGTGACGAGTAAGATGATTAGCAATAGGTAGTGTTTCAAGGAAACTTTTTCCATGGTTTTGAGTGTTATATTTAATGATTTGACAATTTATTCATAAAATAAAATAAAAACAAATCACGGCATTTTTGTAACTTGATTGTTCTAAAATATATGGTTAGCTTAAAAATAGTCATTCTTGGAGAAAGATAATGCGGCGTTTTCAGAAAAGTATTCTGCTGGTTTTATTATTCTTTTTACCTCTTTCTGCGCAATATTTCGGCAAGAATAAGGTACAGTATAAAAATTTCAAATGGCATTATTTGCAATCGGAACATTTTGATGTTTACTTCTATCCGGGTGCGTATAAAATTGCGGTATTTGTCGCAGACGAGGCTGAATCTTCCTATGTTTCTTTACGGACAGATTTTAAGTACGAGATTAAAGAACGGGTAAAGATTATTCTATACAAATCTCATAATGATTTTCAGCAAACTAATGTGATTGACACTTACTTGCCGGAAGGCGTGGGCGGAGTCACCGAGCTTTACAAGAATCGCGTGGTCATTCCATTTGAAGGATCGTATGACCAGTTGCGCCATGTGCTGCACCATGAGCTTGTGCACGCCGTGATGAATGACATGCTTTACGGTGGTTCCATTCAATCGTTAATCTCCGGACAGGTGGTGCCGGTTCCCACCTGGTTTGCGGAAGGATTGGCCGAGTATTTTTCCATGCGGTGGGATACACGGGCGGATATGATTCTGCGGGACGCCACTATGAGCGGTTATTTACCGCCGATTAAATATCTTAGTTATTATATGGCTTATCAGGGCGGGCAGAGCGTTTTTCGCTATATCGCTAAAAAATACGGCAACGAAAAAATCAGCGAAATTTTGCATAAACTGAAAGGCAGTCTCAAATTTGAAGGCGCTTTTCGTTCGGCCCTCGGGATGAAGCTGGACGAACTCTCCGACGAATGGCAAAAGGCCATGCGCAAAGAATATTGGCCGGACATCGCCAATCGGCTGGAAACAACCGAATGGGCGCGGGCGTTGACGCATCATAAAAAAACAAAGAATTATCTGAACATCAGTCCGACCCTGTCTCCCAATGGCGATAAGCTGGTTTTTCTGTCCGATTACGAAGGGAAACAGTCCATCTATTTGATGGATGTGCTGGAAAACAAGATCGTAAAACGGCTGATCAAAGGAGAAACGTCGGTCAATTTCGAAGAATTGCACTGGTTAAGTCCCGGTATGTCCTGGTCTCCTGACGGTCAAAAGGTAACGTTCGCTGCCAAAGCCGGAGATCAGGATGCGCTGTAT
>CAZJNP010000599.1:0-2310 GCA_964547355.1 uncultured Calditrichaceae bacterium | reverse complement strand
GGGGGCACACGTATGAAGATTTACGAAGCCATGGCCATGGGTAAGGCTGTTGTTTCCACATCCGTCGGGGCGGAAGGGCTGCCCTTAACCGACAGCGAGCATATTTTATTTGCCGACGACGAAAAAAATTTTGCGGCAAAAGTTTTACGGCTTTTATCCGATAAAAAAGAGCGCAAGAGGTTAGGGGATAATGCCCGTAATTATGTCTATCAGCATTTCCGATGGGAACAAGTCGCAAACGTGTTTGCAGATATTTGCGAACAAACGATTCAAAAATATAAAACGAGATCAAAGGGGGCATAAGCGGTTTGATTTTTGCCCCGGCGAAAAAAAGATATAAAACGGAGGAATAGGTTTTGAAAATTTCGGTATTCGGATTGGGATATGTGGGATGCATCTCGGCGGCCTGCTTTGCCGACGAGGGGCATCAGGTGATCGGTGTGGATATTAATGAAGAAAAGGTAAACATCATAAACTCGGGAAAAAGTCCGATTGTCGAACCGGGATTGGATGAAAAGATCGAAAAGGTCGTAAATGCCGGGCGGCTCTCCGCCACCACGGATACGGAATGGGCAATCGCAAATTCGGATGTGTCGTTGATTTGTGTGGGGACACCCAGTGAAAAAAACGGCAGTTTGAATTTGAAATACATTTTTCGGGTGGGTGAGCAAATCGGCCAGGCCATTGCAAAAATTGACCACTACCATGTGGTGGTTTTGCGCAGTACGGTTCTACCGGGCACACTCCATAAGCTGGTAAATATTGTTGAAAAGGAGTCGGGAAAAACACCGGCCAAAGATTTTGGCGCCTGTTCCAATCCGGAGTTTCTCAGAGAAGGTTCCGCCTTAAAGGATTTTTACAATCCGCCTTTTACGGTCATTGGCGGCATCGATGAAAAAAGCGCCGGCATCATTGAACAGCTTTACCAGAACGTCAATGCGCCGCTGGTTAAAACCGACGTCAAAGTGGCGGAAATGGTTAAATATACCAGCAATGTGTTCCATGCGCTTAAGGTAGCCTTTGCCAACGAAATCGGCACCATTTGCAAGGAAGAGGGCGTCGATTCCCACCGCTTGATGGAAATCTTTTGCATGGATACCAAATTGAATATCTCGCCCTATTATTTGAAACCCGGCTTTGCCTTCGGCGGATCCTGCCTGCCTAAAGACGTCCGGGCGATCAACTACCGCGCCAAAGAGAAAGATCTGGAAACTCCGCTGTTAAATTCCATCATCGTTAGCAACGAACAGCACATCCGCCGAGCGATTGATATGGTGATCAATACCAACAAAAAGCGGATTGGCATTTTAGGCTTAAGCTTTAAAGGAAATACCGATGATCTGCGCGAAAGCCCGATGGTGTCCGTTGTGGAAGCGTTGATCGGGAAAGGATTTGATCTGCGCATTTTTGATCGTAATGTGAATTTAGCCCGATTGTTCGGCGCGAATAAAGAGTATATCAACAACAAGATTCCCCATATTTCAAACTTAATGGTTGATGAAATGGACGAACTGCTGAAACACAGCGAGGTGCTGATCATTGGCAATCACAATCCGGAATTTGCGCAGCTTTTACAGAATCTGGATGGCAAATATGAAGTGATCGACTTTGTGCGCATCGTGGACGACTACAAGAATCTTAAAACCAATTACCATGGCATCGGGTGGTAGTTTTGGACATTAAAAAAGTATTAAAACGAACCTTTCTCCCGCTGGGAGTTTACGGACTGATCCGAAAATTGGCGCCCAATCGTAAAATCGCCATTCTGCGCTATCACGCCATTGTGGAGCCGGATCAGAATTTTTACGCCTCTCCGGGAATTGCGCTCTCTCCCGCTGAGTTTGAAAAGCAGGTGCGTTATTTTACGGCCCGGTATCATGTGATCAGTCTGGATGAAGCCGTACGGATGTTAGCAGGTGAAACAGACATTATACCAAACAGCGTCGTGTTCACCTTCGATGACGGGTACAAAGACAACCTGACGGCGGCGCGTATTCTACACCGCTACCATGCCACCGGCACGTTTTACATCACGGCCGAGCCCATTGCCCGCACTTCGCCTTTCTGGCTGACGGAGGTCACCGTTTATCTGTTAAAAGCGAAAAAATCGCACCTGTCCATCACTACAGTTGGGGAAACTTTTCATTTCGAGCTTGGGGATACTTCTTCCCGATGGCGGGCGATCCGGGAAATTGTCCGGCTAATTAAATCGAACGATCGCAGCGTTAGGGAAACGGTCTTGGAACAGATTCGGAAGCAGCTTGCCACCCCGGAACTGGAAAAAGAAATCCGTGAACTCATGCTTTGTGT
>CAZJNP010000598.1:0-2311 GCA_964547355.1 uncultured Calditrichaceae bacterium | reverse complement strand
TCCGTGAACTCATGCTTAGTGTAGACGACGTGAAAGAGATGTTACATCTGGGCATGAGCATCGCGTCCCACACGCTGACCCATCTCAACCTGCCCAACGCCCGGCCAGAGGACGCCGTACGCGAAGTGGCCGAATCCAAAACGTATCTGGAAAAACTGTTCGGGGTCAAAATCAACCATTTTTCCTATCCCAACTCCGGCCCTTATGCATATTTCAATGAACGGGTGCGCCAGTACGCGGTGGAAGCGGGCTACCAGAGTGCAACCACGTCCAATCAGGGTTTTGCGGGCCCGGCCAGCGATCGGTTCGCGTTAGAAAGAATTCGCACGGACCGCTTTCTGGAAGAAGTTGTGTTTTCCATGGAATGGGATCGGTTATTATCTAATTAATGCTTCGGGATTTTAAAATTAACTAAATGAGATCATATGTGCGGAATCGTAGGTCTATATTATTTTGACCATTCACGGAAAGTCGATCAGGCAGATATTCAGCAGATGACGGATCAGATTGTGCACCGCGGTCCGGATGACGAAGGAATTTACGTCAAAGACAATCTGGGTTTGGGTATGCGCCGTTTAAGCATTATCGACTTAAGCGGAGGGCATCAGCCCATTTTTAACAATGATGGCAGCAAGGTGATCGTATTCAACGGAGAGGTATACAATTTTTTAGATCACCGTCCCCAGCTTGAGCAAAAAGGGCACCGCTTTACCACCCATACGGATACGGAGGTGGTGCTTCATCTGTACGAAGAATATGGCCTTAGTTTTTTTGATAAACTCAACGGCATGTATGGTTTGGCCATCTGGGACGACCGGGAAAGGGAACTGCTTTTAGCGCGTGACCGGATCGGCATCAAGCCGCTTTATTATTATCAGGATGAAGAGAAGCTCGTCTTTGCTTCGGAAATCAAAGCGATTTTAGCCCTGCCCTCGGTAAAACGCGAGATTGATATCAACAGCTTATCGGCCTTTTTTAAATATGGCTTCACGCCTGCGCCATTAACGCTTTTTAAAGGGATTAAAAAAATTCCTCCAGCTCAGTATTTACGAGTTAAGGGGGACAAGCTGGAGCTGAAAAACTACTGGCGACCTTCGTACCAGGATAAACTGAACGGTAGCGAACGGGAAATTGCCGAACAACTCTATGCGCTGTTAAAGGATTCGGTGCGCTATCGCTTGATCTCAGACGTACCCCTGGGCGCTTTTTTGAGCGGCGGAATGGATTCCAGCGGGATCGTCCATATTATGAGCGAACTGGATACGGAGTCGATCAGCACATACAGTATCGGATTTGGCAAGGGGTATGAGTTCTATAACGAATTGGATGTGGCCGGAAGATACGCCCGGGATATGCAGACGAATCATCATGAAATTTTGGTGGAACCCGATGTGGTTAATCTGTTCCCTAAACTGGTCAGCTTTTTAGATGAACCTTTGGCCGATTCTTCGTTCGTGGTCACCTATTTGGTCTCTCAACTGGCGCGGGAAACGGTGACGGTGATATTGTCTGGCGTAGGCGGAGACGAATTGTTTGCCGGTTACCGCCGCTATTTGAATATACGGATTAATAAATACATGCGATTACTGCCACGCTGGTTAAGAAAAAATGTAATGGAAAACCTGCTGGGAAAAATGCCGGTGGACCGCAACAATACCATGCTGAATTATTTCCGCCTGGCAAAATCATATCTGAGAACCAGTGATTTACCATTAACCGAACAGTATTCCGCCTATACCAGCATCTTTAATCCCGACCTGCGTCAATCGTTAATCGGGGCGCAAACAGAAGTTCAGGATTTTGCCATGCAATATTTTGCGGAGTGCGATTCGGAAGACCCTCTGGATAAAATCACCTATTTTGATTTGAGGACTTCCTTGCCGGAACAGTTGTTAATGCTGACCGATAAGATGTCCATGGCCACTTCCTTAGAAGCCCGCGTACCGTTTCTGGATCATCGTTTGGTGGAATTCTCGGCGAGGATTCCTTCAAAATACAAAATAAACGGGTTTAATTTGCGCTCCATTCAAAAAGAGGCCTTTAAAAACAGGTTGCCGGAATATATTCTTAATAAAACCAAAAAAGGATTCGGCGCACCGGTGGGTACCTGGATGCGTAATGAACTAAAAGACATGCTTTTTGATTTGTTGGGTGAAAACAGAATAAAAAAGCAAGGCTTGTTTGAATACCGAACACTGCAAAAAATATTAGACGATCATTTTAATAAACGGGAAGATTATTCAGATCATCTGTTGGCATTAATTACCTTTCAACTTTGGCACAAGGAGTATCTGGGTGGATAGGATGTATT
>CAZJNP010000597.1:0-2315 GCA_964547355.1 uncultured Calditrichaceae bacterium | reverse complement strand
GTTTATGGCCGTGATGATGCGTGACATTCTGCACACTCTCGAGCAGGATATCCTGGGCCTTGATTTCTGGGATATTCATTCCGAAGACCAACAAATTGAACAGGAATTGCAGTCGCAGCTATTTTACGAGTATTATGAACAAGCATCCGACTTCATTAAAGAATAACAAACGCTGAGCGTCGTCGTTTTCGTATCAAATATGGTTTGCAAGTGAAGAGTAAAAAATAAGAGTAGTTTACCAATTCCTTATAACTTCCAACTTATCACTTCAAACTTATTCCTTCAGTTATTTATCTTTCCGATCAAAGTTGCACCGTACGGATTCACTATTTAAATTCTTGTTTTTAAATCGATCATAGAATAAACCGAATAAAAAAGGATGGCGAATTATGGCAAAGATTGTGCGCATTGCTGAAATTGCTGACTACGAAGGACAGGAAGTCACTTTACAGGGCTGGCTTTATAATAAACGCTCCAGCGGCAAGCTGCGTTTTTTATTGATCAGAGACGGATCCGGCATCATCCAGTGCGTGGTATTTAAGAACGATGTGTCCGAACAAACCTTTTCCAACGCCACGGAATTAACGCAGGAAAGTTCCGTGCAAGTTACCGGTACGGTAACGGCCGATCCCCGGGCACCGATTGGATATGAATTACAGGTAAAAGAGTTGGAAATCGTACAATTAGCCCAGGAATACCCGATTACAAAAAAAGAGCATGGTGTGGATTTTCTGATGGATCATCGTCATTTGTGGATCCGCTCGAAAAAACAGCACGCCATCCTGCGCATCCGGCATCAAATCATACATGCGGCGCGCGAGTTCTTCGATGACCGGGATTTTATTCTGGTGGATTCGCCGATTTTTACTCCCAATGCCGCGGAAGGCACTACCACCTTGTTCGAAACGGATTATTTCGGTAGTAAGGCTTACCTGACCCAGAGCGGGCAGCTCTATGCCGAAGCCGGCGCCATGGCTTTTGGCAAAGTGTACTGTTTTGGTCCCACGTTTCGGGCCGAAAAATCCAAAACCCGCCGCCATCTGACCGAATTCTGGATGATCGAACCCGAAGTGGCTTTTTTTGATCTGAATGACGATATGCAGTTGGCTGAAGAATTTGTTTCTCATCTGGTACAGAGCGTTCTTAAAAATCGCCAGGAGGAACTGACCGTTCTGGAAAGAGATGTTAGCAAACTGGAAAACATCAAACCGCCCTTTCCGAAAATTCATTACAACGAAGCGGTGGAAATCTTAAAGAAAAAGGGCCTGGAATTTGAATACGGAGATGATTTCGGAGGCGCGGACGAAACGGTCATTTCCGAACAGTTCGATCGACCGGTCATCGTGCACCACTATCCGGCTGCAGTAAAGGCCTTTTATATGAAACGCGATCCTGAAGAACCGCAGTTCGCTTTGGCTATGGACATGCTGGCGCCGGAAGGTTACGGAGAAATCATCGGGGGTTCCCAGCGCGAAGACGATTACGAAACCTTGTTACAGCGCGTCAAGGAACACGGGCTATCCGAGGAAGCATTCCGCTGGTATTTGGATTTGCGCAAATACGGAAGCGTACCACACGCTGGATTCGGCTTAGGGATTGAACGCACCGTGGCCTGGATCAGTGGCATCAAACATGTGCGCGAGACCATTCCGTTCCCGAGGACGATGCACAGGTTGTATCCATAAAGTAATAAGTAACAAATATTAAGTATTAAGTAATAAGTGGTTAAGTGTGTTAAGTAAGTGCGGGTGGGAAATAGGGGGCAAATGATTCGTCTGATCGGAATACTCGGTGGTCGGGAAATCGACCCGGAGATCGAACGATTATCCTACGAAGCGGGAGCATTGATTGCCCGCCACGGTTTCGGACTTGTTTGCGGCGGTATGGGCGGCGTGATGGAAGCCGCTTCACGAGGCTGTAAAGAAGCAGGC
This sequence comes from uncultured Calditrichaceae bacterium, assembly GCA_964547355.1. Lineage (GTDB taxonomy): Bacteria > Calditrichota > Calditrichia > Calditrichales > Calditrichaceae > CAZJNP01. The sequence continues at coordinate 384 of CAZJNP010000597.1, read as the reverse complement.
GGACTAACCGTGGCCATCATTCCGCAGGACGATCCTTCCCATGCCAACCCGTATGCGGATATCGTCATCCCAACCGGTCTGGGTATCGCAAGGAATTTACTGATCATTCGCGCCGCGGAAGGTTTGATTGCCATCGACGGAAAATTCGGCACGCTTTCGGAAATCGCTTACGCGCTGCAATTGGAGAAGCCCATTGCCGGAATCAAAACCTGGCAGGTGGCGCCGGAAGTCTATGCAGCAAAAGACGCACCGGATGCTGTGAAATATCTGTTGGAAAAAATAAAGCGGTAGGAGAGAAGGGGTAAGTATTAAATGTTAAGTAATAAGTAGTAAGGAGTAAGTAAGAAGGAAGGGCGTAGGGTACCCAAATGACAATCTAAAGAC
>CAZJNP010000596.1:0-2316 GCA_964547355.1 uncultured Calditrichaceae bacterium | reverse complement strand
ATTTTGATGTGGTGATTACCTTCGAAAATTCAGAAAAAATTCTATTAAATAATAAATATCAGTTTGGGTGGAAAAACGGACTTCCTTCCACCGAACACTACGTGACAGACGACTACACATACAACAGCGCTTATGTATACATGGGGGATGAATTAGAGCGCTACGAAGTAACCGAAGTAGGTAAAAAAGAACCCGAAATTCTTACGGGCAATGCAAACTGGATAGGAATAAGAACAAAATATTTTCTTGAAAGCATTTCGAATATTAATGCGGATGTTTCAGACGGGGTCATTCTATCCGGGAGGGGCATAAAAGAGAAAGATTATGTCCGCCGCTTATACGATGAAAGATTCAATATAAAATATCAAGCACGAAAAACCGGGGACTCGCTCAGGGTTTATCTGGGACCGTTGGATCATAAAGAGTTGTCCCATTACGATAATCATCTGGATGTGCTGATAATGAATAATGGTTGGTATGAACGCACCTTCCGCTTTCTCAGTATGTTAATTCTTCCAATACTTGAGTTATTACACCGAGTGATACCCAATTACGGTGTGGTTATTATTATCTTTTCTATTTTAGTTAAAATGGTACTCTATCCGTTAACTAAAAAAAGCTATACTTCCATGAGAGAAATGCAGCGCATTAACCCGCTCATGGCAGAGCTGAAAGAAAAATACAAAGGGGATCCTCAACGATTAAACAAAGAAATGATGAAGCTATACAAGGAACATGGAGTAAATCCGCTTGGTGGTTGTTTACCAACGCTACTCCAGCTACCTCTGCTCATCGCTTTGTTTATTGTATTCAGATCAACCATTCAGTTACGGGGCGCTGTTTTTATTCCAGGCTGGATAAACGATTTATCACAAACCGATACATTGTTTACCTTACCGTTCAGCCTGCCGATGTATGGCAATGAATTTAATCTGCTGCCAATATTAATGGCAGTTACGATGATTTTTCAGTCCAAGATGACGATGCAGGATCCCAAGCAGAAAGCCATGGTTTATCTGATGCCTGTTTTTATGCTGCTTATTTTTAACCGTTTTCCTTCGGGACTTAATCTTTATTATACCATGTTCAACCTTTTAACGATTATTCAGCAAAAAGTGATTAACCGGGGAGTAAAGGACGAACCGGTTCCGGAAATAGTAAAGGGGCCACCAAAAGCAGTTGGAAAACGAAAAAGAAAGAAATAAAACTTAAAGCCCCGAAAGGGGTTTTTTTATATGAAAATGAACAGAGATTTAAAAGACACCATTATTTCACCGTTGACGCCATCGGTTGGCGGAAGTGTGGCGTTAATCAGGATAAGCGGGCCAGAAGCGATTTCCCGGTGTAATCAATTTTTCCGGTCGAAGAATCTGGAAAGAATTAAAGGTAATCAGTTTGTCTTTGGAAGCCTGGTGGACGAATCCGCTAAAATGATTGATCAGGTTGTTATACTGGTATATCGTGCACCTCATTCCTATACGGGTGAGGATACCGTAGAAATCAGCTGTCATGCGAATCCATTTATTGTCAATGAAATACTGCAGTTGTTTACGCGCCATGGTTGCCGTCTTGCAGAACCCGGAGAGTTTTCAAAACGGGCATTCTTAAACGAGAAAATGGATTTAGTTCAAGCGGAAGCGGTGGCGGACCTAATTGCGGCCAAGTCAAAGGCTGCTGTGGAAAATTCACTAAACCACTTAAAGGGTGAACTTTCTCGCTATGTACAAGCAGTAAAAAAGGAATTGATTGAGATTAGCGCCCTGGTCGAATTAGACCTGGATTTTACGGAAGAGGACCTCGAAATTATTCCGCCGGAACGCATTATTCGGATTATTTCTAATGCGGAAGGAAAATTAGAAAAACTTTTAAAGAGCTATTCTCAGGGCACAATTCTTAAAAAGGGCATAGAGGTTTTAATTACCGGCAAACCAAATGTGGGCAAATCGAGTTTGATGAACGCCCTGCTCAAGAAAAATAGGGTGATCGTTTCAGAATATCCGGGAACGACCCGGGATGTGGTGCACGAAGAAACCATCCTGAACCAAGTACTGGTTCGATTTATTGATAGTGCCGGTATTCGCTTTACGGATCAAATCGTTGAATCGGAAGGTATTGAAAAAGCCAAAGAGTATTTCGATCAGGCGCAGGTGATCTTGCTGGTAGTGGACGGATCTTCTGAACTAACCCACGATGATATAAATCTGATCCAATCAGTATCCGCCACATTTAGATCGAAAGTCATTCTGGTGGTCAATAAAACAGACCTCCAAACACACCCCGAAACCATACGATATATAGAAAAAAGAAAGATGAAGA
>CAZJNP010000595.1:0-2321 GCA_964547355.1 uncultured Calditrichaceae bacterium | reverse complement strand
TTCTTTCACTATGGTAAAATTAATGGTGTAAACGGCAACTTTTTTATTGCCAAAAATTATAGGTGATCCCAGCGCGAATTAATAGGGGATCCTGCGGGGCGGCCACAAACGCAGTGCTTGTAGTTCCACCGGCATTGTAATACTTTTTGTTCAGTAAATTTTTTAGATCGATAAAAAAGGTAAAATGATCAAAAATTCGGTCATAAGCAACATGTAAATTAATTAATTGATAACCGTCAACCTTTTTACGTTTTTCAGGCGTGTTATCATCTTCCCAAACCGAATTGGTTTCACCTATCCAGTAAAACGAAGGTGAAAAGGTTAACCGGCTGATCGGTTTAAAAACTATACCGGCTTTAAATTTATGCTTGGCTAAAAATGGCAATTCTTTTTTGATTCCGCCCTGACGCTCACGAACATAACCGTCGGTATAGGAATAATTAAACCATAACTGAAACTTTGATGTAGGCGCACTATGCAGGAACTCACCAAAAACAGAAAAACCCCATATTTGTCCTTTGCCCAGGTTTTTATATTGACTCCAGTTCAGAATTTCACCGCCGTTAATATAATAACTCGGTTCGTTGTAAAGATCCCTTAAAATCAAATCATCCAGAAATGTATTAAATACGGAACCTGTCAGTTGTAAACTGCTTAACACCACTTGTTCCAGTTCCATCTCCACCGTGCGTGTACGTTCAGGTTTCAGATTCGAATTTGGAATATGCAAATAATAACTGATATATTGCCCTTGAGCGTTCTTTTGACCAGAAAAAGAGCCAAAATGATCATAGCTGGTGTATGGCGAAGGAGCAAGATAGGATTCACCGTATAGTAATTTAATATTCGTTTTCGATAATGGTTTGTAAATGATGCCTACTCTTGGCATGACTGTGCTGGAATACCGTGAATTCGCATCATATCGAACACCCACCGTGGACCCAAAAGAGCTATTCCATCGTGCTTCCCACTGCAGATAGGCGGCAAGATTGGTATAATCCAGATAAAAGAATTTAATCGGTAAAGTATTGTCCGTTCCGGGATAAAAATATCCCTGGTCCGCCAATGGAAGGTCAGGGTTCACCGGTCGTGGCAAATCCATGGTTTGGGGCAGGGCATGGATGGCTTCATAGGAAATTCCGCCACTTAGATTTTGATGCTCGTTAATATCAAAAATCAGTTGCTGTTCGATGGAAAGACGGGAACCGGCTGCATACTTATAAGCATCTTTGTAATCAGAATAAATATTGTTGAATTTGGAATGTGGTAAGACGTTGTAAGTAGAAAAAGATAACAAAACACCTATCTTTACTTTTTCATTCAATTTTTTGGAAAGGTCTCCATAAAATCCAAGAATATTGGTATCATATTTCAAATCATCGCCAAACCGGTTTTGGGACGGTTGAATTCCCGCGGCCGTGGGAGAAGAATAAAAAGAGTTAAAAAACGAGAACCGGATATCTTCGCCAAAATCAACTCTGCCGAATATACTATAGCTGGAAGTCGGTGCGGAATAAGGCCGGCGCGCTGTGGCTGCTACAACTGTATCTCCGGTAAAAGTCACCAAAGGGCCAAATGTATATTCTTTACGGTATATTTCTGAAAGATCCGGATTATCCGCTGTCTGATATTGCACGCCTACCGTAAAATCCAATTGCTCACCAAGCGGTTTGTGAAACATGGCGTATGTATTCAGATAATTACCGCTTCCATAGCTGGTATTAACGCAGAATCCTTCTTCCAGATCATCTTCACCGGAAATAATATTAATCAATCCACTAAAAGCGTCGGCGCCGTAAATGGCAGAACCTGGCCCTAAAATAATTTCCACCTGTTTGGCAAAATACACCGGATAGTTTTCCTTAACAGGAATAATATCCGTTGTCGGGGAACTAATACGCTGGCCATCCAGAAGAATCAGAAATTTATTATTACCGGAAATTCCACGCATAGTAATTCTGTTAAAAGAAAATACATGGGAATACTCCTGGATATCTATGGCCGGTAAATCTCGTAAAATATCTTCCAGAGAATAATAACCTCGTTCGATGATTTGCTCTCTGCTGATAACAATCAGGTGGGAAGGCGCATTCGCCAGATCCTGCTCCATTTTACTGGCCGAGGTCACTTGAATATGCAGCAATTCTTCCAGAGACAGGTCATAGACATCCTGCTCACCTACATCGCTGGTTTGTTGGCCAAAAACAGGATATAAAAGAAAAGATAAAAGGAAAATAAACCAATACATACATGGATTAAATAAAGAATGCATCTACCATTCTCCTCAAAAGAAAATAAAGAAATTTGGATTAAACTAAAGA
>CAZJNP010000594.1:0-2334 GCA_964547355.1 uncultured Calditrichaceae bacterium | reverse complement strand
CGATCGTCCCGATATTTACATGCGGCTTCTTTCTCTCAAATTTCTCTTTAGCCATTTCTCCTCCAGGGATTAATTATATTCAAACTTTTATCCAGCAACCTTATTACTGGCAATAATCTCTTCCGCCAAACTATCCGGCACTTTTTCGTAATGTGAAAACTGCATAGTGTAGATGGCCCTTCCCTGAGTAATCGATCGTAATTCCGTAGCATAACCAAACATTTCACCCAGAGGCACGGTACCATTCACGACCTGCGCATCTTTGCGCGGTAGAATCCCGGATATTTTCCCTCTTCTGGAATTCAAATCGCCGATGACGTCGCCTAAGTATTCTTCTGGTACAACAATTTCAATACTGAAAATTGGCTCAAGTAACACAGGATTCGCCTTTTTGGCGCCTTCCTGAAAAGCTATGGAACCGGCTACTTTAAAGGCCATCTCACTGGAATCTACTTCATGGTATGATCCGTCAATCAACTTTATCTTAATATCTTCCATCGGATAACCGGCGATTACACCATTTTTCATTGCTGCCTCGATCCCGCTCTTAACCGGCATAATATATTCGCGCGGAATCACGCCGCCCACAATGGCGTCCACAAACTCGAAACCTTTTCCTGTTTCGTTCGGCTCCATTTCAATTTTCACATGACCGTACTGTCCGCGTCCTCCGGACTGACGCACAAACTTACCTTCGGCTTCCACCTTTTTAGTGATGGTTTCTTTGTAGGCAACCTGTGGTTTACCCACATTGGCGCCAACCTTAAATTCGCGCAGCAGGCGGTCAATAATAATTTCCAGATGCAATTCACCCATGCCGCTGATCACCGTTTGACCGGTTTCTTCAATCGTCTTGACCCGGAACGTGGGGTCTTCGTCGCTGAGCTTAGTAAGCGACTGGGCTAATTTTTCCTGATCCGCTTTGGTCTTGGGTTCAATTGCCACGGAAATCACTGGTTCCGGAAAACTCATCGACTCCAGAACGATTCGGCGCTTAAAATCACACAAAGTGTCACCGGTGCGGGTATTTTTTAGACCCACAACTGCGGCTATATCGCCGGCGTAAACCGATTTTATATCTTCCCTGTGATTGGCATGCATCTGCAATAACCGACCAATGCGCTCTTTTTTGCCGCTGATCGGGTTGTACACATGATCACCAGTACTGATCATTCCGGAATAGACCCGAAAATACGTCAAACGTCCCACATACGGGTCCACCATAATCTTAAACGCAAGAGCGGAAAACGGCTCATCATCCAGCGGCTTACGGACAACCTCTTTCTCCTTATCCGGATCGACTCCGACGATCTCGCCCTTATCCAGCGGCGACGGCAGATAATCGATTACCGCGTCCAGTAAACGCTGCACGCCTTTGTTTTTAAATGCGGAACCACACAACGTGGGAACGATTTTTCCGTCTAAGGTCGCTTTTCTAATGGCCGACTTTAATTCCTCTTCGCTGATTTCTTCATTTTCCAAATACTTCATCATCAGCTCTTCATCATACTCGGAAACCGCTTCCAATATCTGGTTACGATACTCTTCGGCCTGCTCTTCCATATCCTTCGGGATCACGCCTTCTTCGAACTGCGTCCCCAGGGTGCTTTCGTTATAAATTACCGAACGCATTTTCACAAGGTCAATCAAACCGGTAAACATATCGCCCGCGCCGATAGGAATCTGTAGCGGCACCGGGTTCGCCCCCAGACGCTGCCGCATCATTTCAAGCACGTTGTAAAAATCCGCACCTATACGGTCCATCTTATTCACAAATGCCAGCCGCGGTACATTGTATTTATCCGCCTGACGCCAAACCGTTTCAGACTGCGGCTCCACACCGCCGACCGCACAAAATAAAGCCACGGCGCCATCCAACACACGCAAAGACCGCTCAACCTCGACGGTAAAATCCACATGTCCCGGCGTATCGATGATATTAATCGTGGTATCCTTCCAGCGCACCGTGGTGGCGGCGGAAGTAATGGTGATCCCACGCTCCTTTTCCTGCTCCATCCAATCCATGGTGGCAGCACCGTCATGCACTTCGCCCATGCGATGCACACGACCGGCATAAAACAGGATACGCTCCGTCGTGGTTGTTTTTCCGGCATCAATATGCGCCATGATGCCTATATTTCTTAATTTTGTCTTATCTATCTTCTTCGTCATCTCGTAATCGTCAATTTACCATCTAAAATGTGCAAACGCTTTATTCGCTTCAGCCATCTTATGCGTGTCTTCGCGTTTTTTAACCGATGCCCCTTCTTTTTTGTAGGCGGCCATGAGTTCATTTGCCAGGCGTTCCGCCATGGTGTGCTCGTTGCGTTCCCG
>CAZJNP010000593.1:0-2335 GCA_964547355.1 uncultured Calditrichaceae bacterium | reverse complement strand
GCTATGGGCCCTTTTCCTTATCCGTCTTAGCTTTAAAATTTATTAAAGCAACTGCATAAAATCAAATTTATTTCGCTTTCTTTAATTTGCTGCTTTTATTGAACTTGCCAAATATTTTCAAGAAAAATTCTTAGTTTTCCGGGTGGTATCCATAATACTGGCAATTCCGTTTTATCATCTCTTTTGATGATCGAGCATAAAGAAAACGTACTTTCTACTTCCCCTGGAACATCTTTTGTAACATAAAAAAGAAATTCACCCGGACGAACAGGAGCATCTTTTGACAAATGGATTTCAGAATAAATTCCCCAATAACGGCCAAAATAACGACGAATTTCGCCTGGATCATTATCCGTTACGATTTTCAATTTGATCGCTAAAAGTTCCGAAGGAGTAAATATCAGCTTGTGGATAAAAGCGTTCCCTCCCACGGTTTCCAAAAGATACGGTTGGCTTTTCCGGATGGTTAACCGTAACCGTTGCACTGGATGCGGCAAAGGTACAGCAGAAACCTCCGGCCAATCTGTTTTTACCGAGGTGCTCCGCTTGCTTTCGTTAAAAAGCCCTCTTAAGTCGTAACGAAAAATACCGTTTATATCCTTAGCAGCTCCATGAATAAATATTAATTTGTCGTTCGGACAAATGGTTTTCTTTCTTCGTCCCAACCTGTCGCACAACTCGATACGCCACATTCCTGGCTTTCGATCTACGGGTAAATAGACTTTCTGGTATCGTCCATTTTTATCGGATAACTTTTTTCCGTCGATGCGTACTTCAGGCATTGATTTAGGCAGTTTAATGCTTAATTGAAAACGCTTTTTCTTTAATAAAAACCGAATTCTGGTCTGATTAAATTCAACGTAAAATTTTTCCCAAATTAACGGGATTTCCATGGTCCAATCGAATACGGAAACACGGACTTTACGATACGGCATCACAGACACAGGCGGTCTGGTTTTCATGGGATGTATGAGCAGTTGTTTTTGATTATGCAGTAACTCGATTTCTACGGCCCGGTCAATAACAAAATCGCCCTCATCCTGAAGCTTTAGATGGCAAAGGGTGCGGTTGCGCAGTTGCACCTGTTTGAATTCCAGTTTTGGCTGTACCAGGCGCAATGCGTTGATATTGCTTCGTCGGTAAATTGAGGCAAACGTCCATTTTTCTTTTTCTTGGAGAAAAATAACATTTTGCTGCAACAAATGAATGACACGAAAGAGTAACCGAAATTTGCGGTCGGAAAGTAATGGTTCTATTTTAGAATACAACTGTTCCTGCCAATGAAATTTGTAATTGACCGCTAAAAAGTAAAAAGATAACCAATGGATCGGATTTTGTCGCACGTTGCGGGTAAAGATACTGTTGAATATCGGTAGAGAAAATTTTTCCCAGAATTTCTGAATTTGTTCATAAATTTCCTCAGAATTTTCATAATCGTCTTTTTGACAAAGCAGATCAAAAAACTCCGATTTCACTTTTCCATCTGGTGGTGTATTAATGGTAATTTTTAACGGCTCCCCATTTACCCTTACAAACCGCTGGTAGCAGCGATAGACTACCTGTTGTTTGGTCTGCGATAATTGTGGCCAGAATTGCGTAAAAATCTGCGCGTAAAATACCCGTAATGCATCCATTCTGCCTAAAGCGAACAACAATTCCTGAATAAGTAAAACACCGGCGACGGACTGTTTCAGAACTTGCGGCGTAAAGACATTGCCCTCTTCATCAAAATAAGGTAATTCTGCCCATAAATCGTCCAGAGCCCGCAGGTAATCATAAACCGGAAATGTAATCTGATGGATCGGATGGTGCCGATAAGCCGCATCTCGGTATTGATGCAACGCCGGAAGCAGTTGATCTGCAGAAAACGGTAAATCCCAGAGTACAGTCTGACCGGAGACTAAAAATTTTCCATTTTTTTCTATTTGAACCGTTCCAGTAAAGGGGATTTTTTTTAGGGTTTGTAATTGAAATACAACCGGTGCCGAATGGTAGTTTTTAATAAGGATGATGTGATATTGGTAAATTTCCAACCAAAAAACGCTAATAGCCTCTGCCTGGAATACTGAAAGCAGGAAGCGTGTTTGAGGCAGTCGGAAAACCTGTTTTTTAAATCTCTTTAATCGAAAAGGAGCATCGGGCTTAAGCGTATTTTTTTTTTCGCTATCGGTAATTTTTAGGGCTGTTTCTGCCCCGGAAATTGTCGGAAATTCCTGAGGTACTCGCGGATCGTAGCGGTGCGCTAAAGCGTCGTCAATCCATTGTTTCAGGTCATTAAACAGTTTTTCAGCGTTATTCATCGGCAAGAGCACATACCGTAAGTTTAAGATAAACC
>CAZJNP010000592.1:0-2341 GCA_964547355.1 uncultured Calditrichaceae bacterium | reverse complement strand
CTGTGGGCGCGTCGATGTACTCATCCGCCGGCGTGTAGCCGTTATCGATGGCGGCGGTGTACAGGAAAGGCTTAAAAGCAGAACCGGGTTGCCGTGCCATCTGGGTGACACGATTCCATTTGGATTTATTGAAATCCCGGCCGCCGATCATGGCCAAAATATGCCCGTTATGGGGATTTAAAGCCACAAAGGCGATCTGCATAGTGGTTATTTCGTTGAAAGCGGAATCGCTTAGGGTTTCGCGCAGATTGTCAAAAGCGCGCTGCCGGCGTACGCGTTCTTGAATCGGACCCAATTCCCGCGCCACGGCTTCTTCCATATATTTTTGGACCCGCGTGTCCAGGGTGGTGTAAATGCGCAACCCGTCTTCGTACACATCCACGCCCAGAGAATCTTGCAGCTTGTTTACCTGACGGCGAATATATTCGGTAAAGTAGGGCGCGATTTCCATTTCGTATGGATCGTGAAGGGTTAAACCCAAAGGCAGCTGTTTCAGGCTGTCATATTCGGCCCGGGTGAGCTTGCCGTTATCCAGCATGGACATGAGCACGATATTGCGCCGCTTCAAAGCCCGGTCGGGGTGACGGATGGGCGAGTAGTAGGTTTGGCCCTTGAGAATACCGATTAAAAGCGCGGCCTCCGGTATGGTTAGGTCTTCCACATTTTTATCAAAATAGCGCCTGGCGGCGGCTTTAATTCCATAAGCGTGGTTGCCAAAAAAGGTGATATTCAGGTACATGTCCAGAATTTCGTTTTTGGCGTAGGTCCGCTCGATTTGAATGGCGGTAATGGCTTCCTTGATTTTACGGGTTATTTCCTGCTTGTAACCAAAGTACAGATTTCGCGCCAGTTGCATGGTGATTGTACTGGCGCCCTGACGCAAGTCGAAGTGCATGATATCAACCAGCAAAGCCCGGGCGATACCTGAAAGATTGATGCCCCAGTGGCGGTAGAAGTCCCTGTCTTCCGTGGAAATAAGCGCGTCAATCACGGACTGCGGAATACTTTCAAACGGCGTGTACGTCCGGTTATAAGTGAAGAAAGAATGAATCACCTGACCGTCGGCGGAATACACCTGTGTGGCGGTCGCCGGGTCGATGCGTTCGAGTTTTTCCAGTGAAGGCAAATCCTTGCTTAACGACCACAGCCAGATACCGCCGGCAATGATCAGCAGGAGAATAATTCCTCCTCCAATGACCCATTTTTTCCCGGACGATTTACGCCTGCCTGTCGAAACCGCGGGACGCGATGTGGAGGTTTTCCCGGCAACGGGTGAAATTGTTGGTGTTTTGTTTTTGCGAATATTTACCGATGTTTGCGTATCGCGTTTTTTTCGTTTCATTAGCCGATCTATTTTCTTATCTGTAAATAGCGAACTTAAAGATTAACCCCTTTCAAATCAAGAAAACCGGGTAATTTTGAGTTTATACCAATACATATTGATCCAGGTTCCGGGAAGGTCTCAGATGACAGGAGGGGCAATGAATAGTGAATAATTAAAGTAGAATACGTAAGTTGTAACATCCGGACGCTTTGTCTGAAAAAAGTTAAATTTTTCCTCTAAGAGACAATTCTTTGTCAAAAAAGTCTAGTGCTTAACAGAGTAGCTAAAAAATCAACTTGTGTTGTAATAAAAATATATGAGGGAATGGAAAATATTCATTGTTCATTATTCATTAAAAAAATAGTCGTAGCAGGAAACGCCGGCGCAGGAATGCCGACGCCTGCTACTTTTTAAATCCTGATACATGTTGGGGTATATTTCAGGAAAATATTTTTTGATAGTTTGCTCCGGTATAAGTGCGGTTGAATTTACGGACGCGTTCTTTCAGCCGTAGCACCTCGTCTGCCAGTTGTTTGATCTCGCATAAGAAGCGTTCGTCGTAATCTTCTTCTTCGTGGGCATTTTGCAGGATTAACACGCGGATACGCTGGTTTAACTGATCGATACGATGCTGCAGGGTTTGTGGCTGCATGGCGTCCTCCGTGACGTTTGGTTTATTTTGATTTTCGATGGGATGGTGCAAGGCATTAGTTTATTTTTGTTTTGGGCAGGGAAGTGAACAGTTTTTGTTCTGTTTGCAAATCATGCGTTCAACTATTAAGTTTAGCACAGGAAAAAATCGGGAGATGAAAACATGAAATGGAAAGTTGGTGCACTGTTTTTAACTTTTATGATCCTTGCTGCCTGCCAGGACAACAAGCTGAAAGAAGAAAATGCGGCATTAAAAAAACAGATCAAAGATTTAAAATATACCGTCAGTCTCATTAAACAAACACGGAAGAATATGGATTTTTTAACCGAACAACTGAAGGGCGTGAAAGCGCGTATTATTACAAA
>CAZJNP010000591.1:0-2342 GCA_964547355.1 uncultured Calditrichaceae bacterium | reverse complement strand
GTCCAGACATAAATTAGCCGTCATATCTTTGTTTTCATAGATTACATGGACGAGCTGCTTTAGATCAATTTGCCCGTTTGCCATAAATGCCCCGCAACTTTATTAATTAAATAATGATACTTATGATTTTTTTTAATTGCAATAAAAAATTTTCCGGCTCTACAATATTCAGCAATACGGCTCCGCTTTATAGGTGGCCTTTCCGATGGCTTGCTGCACGATGTCAAGCAGTTGTAAAGAATCAACCGGTTTGTACAGGACACCGTCTCCTTTTTTAATCACTTCATGAATTTCTTTGGAAACCGCATATCCGGTCATAAAAATGAAACGATTCTCATACCCTATGATTCTTACTTTATCAAAAAAAGTAGGACCAGACATACGGGGCATATTAATATCCGATAGTATGAGATGATAATCATTTTCCCGAAGGCGCTTTAACCCTTCCATACCATCAGAAGCACCGTCCACATCGTACCCTGCCAGTTTCAACATTTCCACCAATGTATCCAAAATTTCCTGCTCGTCGTCAACAATCAAAATTCTCTTTGTCTGTTCCGGTGTATTCCCTTTATCGGCGGATGCTTTAAGATTAAGAATCTTAGTATTCAGATAATCACGCCGTTCAATACTGGTGAGGTCCCTGAGATTATTAACCAGCGCGGCAATTTTTTCCACAGAAACCTTGCTTTTTTTTATATATTTTTCAGGTTGTCTGCCAATTTCCATCAGGGCAAGATAGTTATGAAGCGCCTGAAGAGGTTGAGAGAATTCATGCGAAATAGCGCCCGCTAATTCCTGAAGCGTTTTCAACATCTCCGCTTTTTGTTCCAATTTGCGGTTTAATTTTTCCTCGGTAATATCTCTGGAAATACCGACAATGGCAAACGGATTATTTTTTTCGTCTTTGATCATTGACGTTGTCAAATGAACGGTCATTTTTTCTCCGGTTTTCGAGATATTAACCAGTTCTCCTTCCCAGCCGCCGTTTAAACTTTGTTCTAAGACCTCTTTGGAAAGCAATACATTTTTCTCCGGATGTAAAAATGAAATATGAACCCCCAACACCTCTTCCTTGCGATAACCATACTTTTTCTCAAAGGCATCATTCACATAGATTAACCGGTTGTCCAAATCTGTAATGGTTACGATTTCCGCCACATTTTTTATGGCCTGTGCATACATCTCCCGGGTTGCCATGAGCTCTTTTCGTTTTGTTATATCTTCTTTGATGGCAAAGTAGTAAATAATTTCCCCGTTGGAATTCCTCACCGGAGAGATATAGGCAGATTCCCAATAAAGTTCACCGTTTTTCTTTTTATTATGAAATTCCCCCTGCCAGGTAAACCCTTGAGAAATGGTCCGCCACATTTCGGCATAGGTTTCCTGGGCCACACTACCGGATTTTAGAATTCTGGGATTCTTCCCGCGGACTTCTTCAAACGTGTAGCCGGTCACTTCAACAAATTTAGGATTTACATACTCAATATTTGCTTCCGGATCGGTAATTACAATGGAAAGAGGGCTTTGCTCAATGATTTTTTGCAGGGTTTGAAATTCCTGTTCGATAATTTTTTTCTCGTCGGTTTCCTGCTGCAACTTTCTTTTGAGTTTTTCTAAATGTTGTTCCTTTTCTTTGATTTCCTTTTCCAGCATGGTATTACTATTTTGAAGCCCGCGAAACTGCTCTTCCTGCCGGGAAAAATAGTTTTCAAGCGTAGAAACAAGTAAAGAAATCTCATCGCTGTTCCTGAGCGCTTGCTTAGAAGACGGGGAATCAAGTAATTGTTTCATCAAAGGCTGTAGTTTTCTAAAAACTCGAAAGTATAACAATAACCAGACAAATAAGGTTGCCATTAAAATTATCAAAGTAAGAAAATAAAGGTTCTTTCTTATTTTTGCCAAAGAGGCCTTTTGGAATGCTTCCCCGTTATATACAATGGCGAAAGGTGCAAAGGAGGCCGAAAAAAAATGATTCTCATTGGGAAAAATAAAAGAAATAAACAAACCTCCTGTTTCTCCCGTCTGATAAATCGGGAAAGCCCCGTATGTCGAAAGTAAGTAATGTTCTTCCTTCGTGTCTTGTTTTTCATTAATCAGGGCTCTGGCAGAATCCAAAGGCATCAGATAGACGTAATCTATTTTCTGTTTTTTATTAAATTCCTTAATTAATTCGGATGTGTCCATTCCCAATTCGGAAAAATGAATACATGTATGAAGTGCTTCGTTAATGGTGAAATGCGCTTGCTGGATAAGACTATCCCGGATAAGCTGGCGGTTGGACTGGTAATTATATACCATAAGCATTACGCCTAAAGCCAAAACAATGGCCGATATAAGAA
>CAZJNP010000590.1:0-2342 GCA_964547355.1 uncultured Calditrichaceae bacterium | reverse complement strand
GTTGTACTCTTTGGCCTCGTTCATGGAAAAATCCACAAAATCGATCCAGCCTTTTTCCGCCATCATTTGCAGCGGCCCATGCAAGCGAATCTGCGGACAGGCAAAGGTGGACGGCTCCAGCGCCAGATAACCAATCCGGGGTTTTCGCGGCGCAGAACCATTTTCAGCGTTTGCAGCTGTCAGGCGGCGGTAATGTTCCAGCCAGCGGGCAAAGTCCTCCTGCCAGGTGGCGACGGCAGGAATTTGCCCGGCCATACGTTGTACCAGGCCCGGCTCTTTGACAAAACGCTCCATGCAGTCCGTCAATTCGCTTTCCTTTTTCGGATCGAATAAAAAGCCATTCACATCGTGGGTAACGATTTCCGGCAGGGCGCCCACATTGGCAGCGATCACCGGCCGCCGGCCGGAGAATGCTTCGCGCACCACCAGCGAATAGCTCTCGGTAAACGAAGGAATAACGGCCACATCAAACTGGGCTACGATTTCCGGAATGTCCTCAAACCGATACGAACCCAGGTATTCGATGTTCGCTTCCCGCCTGGCGACTTCCTGCACATATTGCACGATGGCCGATTCGCCGGCGCCCCAGATTTTTAAACGCGCCTTCCCTTTTAATTTCCTGAACGCCTCAATCATGAACGGCACGTTCTTAAGCTGGGTCAGCGTGCCTAAAAAGCCAAAGGTGATCGGGCGGTTTTTCCCGGGTTCGGTCGCGACCTGAATTTGGGGCATACCCAGCGGCTGAACCCGCAGGTTTACATCCTGTTTTCCGACCATAGACATCACCTTTTGTGCCACATACTGCGACGGCGCGGTCACCAGGTCGGCGGCGGTTACGATATGCGCGGCCATCTTTAAGCGCCGGTCATAGGCGTCGGTAATGGCCTGTTCTTTGCCTTCGGGGAAATAGGCGCCCAGCGCGCCCTTCAGACAGCGCATGCACTTTTGCGGTTCGGGTCCCTCGCACACTTCGTTTTTCTCGGCCACAAAGAAATGGTGCCGGTAGCAAAATAACGTAAAATCGTGCAGGGTGACGACGGCGGGCAGGTTTTTCTTTTTAACCAGATCAAACACGGCCAGCGGCAGCCCGTGGAAATGGTGGAAATGCACCAGATCGTAGCGATTGTTTTCGAGCACGGCCTCCACCAGTTCCAGCAGTTGTTCTCCGCCGTGATCCACCTGGTAGGTGTAGGCGGTGCCGTCGTGCCATAACTGCCAGGTCTGGATACCCTGATATTTGACAGGCCGCAATTCCGGCGCCGGCTGCAGATTATCCACATGCGGAAAAAGCACATGCACGTTCCAGTCCTGCGCTTTAAGATCGCGCGCCAGATTGTACACGTAGCTTTCTGTGCCGCCGAACCAGAAGGGCGGGAAGTTGTGCGCCACCAGCAGAATGTTCTTTTTCCCTTCTTCGGTTAATTGCAATGTGGCGGGCAGAATAGGTCCCTTGGCCAATTGGCGAAACGTTTCCCGGTATTTTTGACGAATCGTCTGGGCTTCGATCAGCGGGAGCTGTCCTTTTTGCGAAACCGTTTCTTTGTCCAGATAATACAGGCCGATGTATTCGTTCAGGTGAATAAACTCATGCTTTAAGGCGGCGCGTATCCAGAAATCCCAATCGGCAGCGGATTTAAACGAAGTGTCGAAATAACCGATTTCATCGTGCAGGTCTCTGCGCCACACGGGATGCGGCCCGATGTAGCAGTAACTGAGCATGGTCTCGCGTTTAAAATCCGGCCAGTCCAGCGCATCGTCTGCGGAATTCTCTTCAAAGGTTTCGTTCGGTTTAGTGGTTACCAGCGAATTACCGTAGGCCAGCACTTTATCGGGATGCGCTTCCAGAAGCTGAGCCAACCGTTCGATGGCGTCCGCGCGCAGACGGTCATCGGTATTGGCGTTGGTCACGTATTTACCGGAAGCCAGACGGATGCCGCGGTTCCAGGCTTCGTAAACCGTTTCCCGCTGATCGGTCCGAACGTATTTGATATGATCGTATTTTTGCTGAAACTCGCGCACGATGGCCGCCTCGTCCTGGGGGCTGTGGCTGTCGATAACAATGATCTCCAATTGCCCTTTACGGTAAAGCGTCTGATTAACCAGGCTTTCCAGACAGCCGCGGATAAACTTTTCCGAATTGTAAGTGGACACGATCGCGCTCACCAGATAGGAATGGCCGGCGGCGCTGCCCTGTGCCGGGTGGGACGTTTGGGATTCAAAAGCCACATATTTGCGGAAAATCGGCTCAAAGCGGTTTAACGTTTCCCGGTCTAATCCCAGCGGGCCGATGATTTGTACCACCTGCTGTTCCGTAATGTGGCCGTCGTCGCTGCGCCTCAGGC
>CAZJNP010000589.1:0-2342 GCA_964547355.1 uncultured Calditrichaceae bacterium | reverse complement strand
ACCTTGCCCGGATTTGATATGGACCGGCGCATCATCGGGTCGTTTCCCGAAAAGGGACTACTGCTTAGCGGTTATGCGCAAAACCTTAAACTGGCAGGTAACCATCCCGCCATGATCTGGATGCGCAAAGGGAAAGGACAAATGGTGCTGTACAGTTTCAGCCCCATCTTCAGGGCTTCCACGCCGGTTACTTTCAAGCTGGTTTTCAATGCCCTGCTAATGGAAAACTTTCCGGTGAAACCTTATCCCGAAGCCGGTAAAAATTGACAAGAAAAACCTTTCAGGCCGGTTTTGACCTGAAAGGTGATAAATTTCTTTTCTTCATCGTCCCTATTCCGAACCACTTTAGCGCCGGCATTGCAGGATAGCGCGGTGAAGGAATCTGCCAGGCACAGAGGCTGCCCGGCCAACAAAACACCGGTTCCTATGCATAAGTGTACTTCAAACCTTTGTGACCGTACTTCGTGGAACTTTGTGATAAATCCATTAACCGCCAGGGGCGGTTTCTGTTGTTTTTAACACGAAGGAAGCCCAAAGGGTTTTCACCAAGGGGCACGAAGGGGTTAGTGCGAATGGTGTTTTTGGTGAGCCCCTCACAGAATCGCTGCCCGCAGGTCTGCCCACACAATTTCTCAGATACTGTGTTAAAATCCAAATTTATTTTTAATATTTTTGCACCAGCAGAAAGAAGGCTTTGGTCGAAGCTTCGTACTGAAGTCTATCTTGTGTAGGGGAGCATTGCTCCTCTACTTTTTTTGTTGCTCTGCAACAAAGCAGAAAGAAGGCATTAGGCCTCTGCATTTCCTGATGCCTATTTTCTTTCTTGTTTCGACACTTTCTATGCCGCCTTTTGCTTTTCATAATTTTCGATATAAACCGTATCATTTTTCCAAAGGGTGTATATCAGTCCTAAAAGCTTTCGTTGCACAGCAACAGCAGCGATTAATGAAACATCTTTTTTGTCAAGTAACCGTTCATAAAAAAGCTTGTAGTTTTGGGAATGCCGAATTGAAGTGTAAGCAGGAAAATAAAGTGCTTTCCGGATATGTACATTTCCTGCTTTGGATATTTTTGATTTTCCTTTCCATTTTCCCGATTCCCTTATTTTTATATCTAATCCGGCATAAGCGACCATCTGCTTTATGCTTTTGATTAACGCAAAACCATCAGTTTCGGCTATGATAATGATTGCTGTTAAAAAGCCAACACCGGGAATGGTAGTCACCTTCATAACCTTTGATTTGAGTTCTGCATTATTGTCCACTTCTTTTTCGGTGTCTTTTTCAATCCGTGCAATGTTCCGGTCCAACTCTTTGACCAAACGCTTAAGCCTGGCGATGGATTTTTTATTTGTAAAAGCCGAATGGTTCATTGCCTCCAGTTGGTTTTTTATCATTACCCTCATTTTTATCATTGAACTTCTTTCCCTTGTCAGCGTTTTTAATTTGCGGTACACCGGTGTGCCGGGATGCCATAATTCCAGTTCCCGCTCTACGCCCATCCGTGCCAACGCTTTTGAATCCAACTTGTCTGTTTTGGAGTTTGTCCCTAAGCTCTCTGCATATCTTTTCGCTTTCCTGGTCAAGACAATATGGACTAACTGGTTTTTATCATTTAGGAAATAAGACAGGTTTTCGTGATAAACTCCTGTCGGTTCCAATGTAAATTCTACCGGAACATCAGTGTCCTGCTTTTTTTTAACCCATTCCAACAGCGCTTTGAACCCTGCTTCGCTATTGTTGAACTTTCTCGTCCCTTTGATCTTTTTGCCAAGATCGTCATAGAGAAAAATCAAACACACGGCCAAATCTTTTTTGGAAACATCAATGCCCACATTTTGTTTGATCACTTTTTTCATAATACTTAATTTTTAAGGTTTTGATAATGGGACTCCTCCACAGTCTTTCCTCGTGTTTAATGCTAGCTTGTATTTGTGTATACAGCTTTTGATACTTTGTCCTGACTTATGAGAAAGTAAAAGACAGGGACTCTTTCTGAGAAAGGGTATCATATAAATGTACCTGGGTTGGGTAAGATCACCTGTCTTTTCCCATTTAAATTCTATGATACAAAAATAGAATTAAATGGTCCTTTCTTTTTTAGGTGTACAAACATACGAGGGTTGGGACGAGATGGGGTGGTTGGCCTGGATGAACCCAACGACTTTCTTTTATTTCTCCCCCAACAAAGCACAGGCATGCGCTTGTGCCCTAAAAACTATTGATCTTCTGTTCTACCGTTTCGAGTACAATTTCCCGGCAACCACGTGCTTTTTGCAAAATCTATTACGCTTTGCGCAAAAGCTCTCCGTTAAATTTCTTATCCGAAATACCCATGGCCTT
>CAZJNP010000588.1:0-2350 GCA_964547355.1 uncultured Calditrichaceae bacterium | reverse complement strand
GTAAAATAGACCACTCTCCAGATACAGACGACATCGAAATAGCACAAGTCTTTTTAAACATGAGTTTCAGGCGATAAGAGTGTTTGAAGTAAATGGGAGGCACTTAACTGTCAGTCTATTTTATAAACTTTTTACAGGATATCAAATATGAAGCGCTATGGAATCAAACGGTTTATATTTGTTTTTTCCGCTTTAATCGTCCTCCAGACCATTTATTCTTGCCGGCCGGCTGTTCCACCGTTAACCGTAACGCTGCAGGTGCAGGATGGCAAATACGATTCTGAGTTCCCCGTCAAACCCACCTCGAATAATCTGAAAAAGATCGTACCAACCGTAAAAATGGTTTCCAGCATGACTTTTTACAAAATTTACGGTTTTCCCCTTGACATGTCTCTGACGCTAAAGGATATAAAATCAAAAAAATTTGACCTTGAAAAAAAAGCCAGTTATTCCGCGATTACCCAGAGTCCTGCTAACGGAACTGCCACGGTTATTTACAGTAGCGGGCGTTCAGTGATTCTATTGACCTGCGCCCACATCGTGAATGAACCAGATACACTCGTTAAGAATTTTGTCGATTTGCATGGAAACTCAACATTTTTTATTCAATCGGTATCGATTAAATTACGACAGTCCGTTTTCATTCCTTCTTTACCAAGAGGAAATGACGTGGAAATATTAGCCATGAATACGAATATTGATCTGGCGTTATTGGGGATAAAACTCATAGAACAGCCAGGGCTTCCCATCCCCTATCTAAACCTGGTATGGGGAAATTCAAGAGAATTACAATGGGGAAATTTTGTATATGTGATCGGATATCCGGGAGGTAAAAAGGTCATCTCAAACGCATTGGTTAGTAATCCACAACCTGGAGAAAAGTTCGACTTTGTCCTGAATACTAATCTACATAGAGGCGTAAGCGGCGGTATTGTCCTGGCTTTGCGGGACGGACCGCCAAATTTTGAATTAGTGGGAATTGTTAATGCTCTTTCTGCCAAGGAGCGATACATTCTGCGACCAGATCCTTCTTCTCCGGTAACGGAACTTGTACGCACCAAACCGTATAAAGGCGATGTTTACGTGGCTTCACAAATGGAACAGCTTTCCGGAACCACTTATGTCATCGGCGTGGAAAAGGTTAAACGATTTATTAATGCTAATTTACAGAAAATCAAAGAGAAAGGTTATTTCCTTCCGGCTTTCCATTAAGGATATTTGATGCACAAAACCTCTTATTGTTTAAAAATAATCGTTTTAGCCGGCCTTATTTGGGGACTCTTTTACGTCCCACTATTTGCCGGTCAACCAGATAAAAACCTTTCGCTTCCATCACAAAGAAACGCACTGATTCTTTCCGGGATTACTTTAACCACGCTGGGTACGCTTTATTTATTTGCCGATCAGGCCTATTATCAGACCGAGCGGGTTTCTCTGCACCTCACCCGTAATCCCGATCATTCCATCGACTGGTTTGATAACCACGCCAGAGGAATGGACAAATTTGGACACGTGTTCAGCAGTTCCCTTTTTTCCGAGAATTTCTCTATCATCGCCCGGCGTCTGGGTTATTCGAAGCATACTTCCCAAACACTGGGCGTGGCGTATGCTATCTTTATTCTTTCCACCATGGAATTATGGGATGGTCATTTTAAAGGTTGGGGGTTTTCCCCCGGGGATTTTGTCGCCAATCTTGTAGGTGCCTGCTACCCATTTTTGCGTAACGACAGGTCTCTTTTTAACGGAATTGATTATAAACTCAGTTATGAATTTCGACGCGCACCGTCCAAAGAAAGCCAGGTGCACGATTACGCCAGAATGACCTTCTGGCTAACCTTTAACGGGCATACTTTTTGGAATTTTATTAAGCCGCGCTGGCTTAATCTGGCGCTTGGTGTGGGTTTGGATTCGTACCAATCGCAAAGGCGTACACTGTATGTGGCGCCAGACGTCAATCTAAAAAAAATACATACCTCTTCGCCCGTAATTAAAGAGATATTGCGTGTTTTAGACCGCTTTCATCTGCCACTTCCGGCACTACAGCTGTATCCGAAGATAAGACTTTTTTTGTTGTTCATTTAAGATAATGCTACCGCAAAAGTACCATTTTACGTATTTGAATAAATTCCCCTGCTATTAGCTGATAATAATAAATTCCGCTGGAGAAACGCGATGCATCCCAGGAGTAAATATGCCTGCCTCTTTTCAAATTTTCCGAAATGAGCGTGGCCACCTCCTGACCAACTACATTGTAGATTTTTAGAGTAACAAATTGTGATTTCGGCAAGGTAAATTCGATGGATGTTTTTGGATTAAAAGGATTGGGATAATTTTGCATTAAATCAAACTC
>CAZJNP010000587.1:0-2350 GCA_964547355.1 uncultured Calditrichaceae bacterium | reverse complement strand
GGTTCCGGCCAAAGAAGCGGCGTTGGACATTCCGCAGATCAAAAATCATTTAAGATCGCAGCTGCCGGATTATATGGTGCCGGCGGTGTTCATGGAATTGGAAGCACTGCCGCTGACGCCCAACGGCAAGGTGGACCGCAAGGCGTTGCCCAAACCGGAAACCGGATTAACGGGCACTACCGCCGAATTTGTGGCGCCGCGAACTTCGGAAGAAGAACTTCTGGCCGAAATATGGCGGGACGTGCTGCATGTTCAACGGGTCGGTATTAACGACAACTTCTTTGACATCGGCGGGCATTCCCTGTTAGCCACTCAGATGGCTTCCAGAATCCGTAACGCCTTCGGAGTGGATCTGCCTTTGCGCGTTTTCTTTGAATCGCCGACGATTGCCACCATGTTAATCCGGATCGAAGAGGAGCGTCGCAAGCAATTAACCAAGCAGATTCCGCCCATTCGCCCCGTTCCCCGGGATCGGGAATTACCCCTTTCGTTTGCTCAGCAGAGGTTGTGGTTTCTGGATCAGTTGATGCCGAACAGTCCTTTTTACAATATTCCGGCCGCGCTGCGTCTGCACGGCCACCTGAATCCAGACGTGCTGGAAAGAGCCATCAACGAAATCATCCGCCGTCATGAATCGCTGCGCACCATTTTCAAATCCAGGGACGGCAAGCCGTATCAGGTCATTCTTCCCGAACTGCAAACCCGCCTGCCGGTCATCGACCTGACCGGTCTGGAAGAAGAAGAACGGGAAGCCCGCATTCGCGAGCTGGTGAAAGCAGACGCGTCCGCGCCGTTTAAACTCGACGAAGGACCGCTGTTCAGAGCTTCTTTGATCAAGAGCGCGGAAGACGAATATGTCATCATGTTTAATATGCACCATATTATTTCCGACGGCTGGTCAACCAACGTATTGATGGAAGAGGTGGCCGCGCTGTACAATGCTTTTGCGCAGGACCTGCCGTCGCCGTTGCCGGAATTGCCCGTCCAATACGCGGACTACGCGGCCTGGCAGCGTTCTTGGTTGAAAGACGAAGTGCTGGAGGAACAGCTGAACTTCTGGAAGAGCGAACTGGGCGTGAATCCTCCGGTTCTGGAACTGCCCACGGATTTTCCGCGTCCGGCGGTGCAAACCTTTAACGGAGCGGTTCATCAGACCCGGTTTAACCGGGACCTGACCCAGGCCGTCATCCATCTGGGACAAAAACACGGCGCCACTTTATTCATGACGCTCATGGCGGCTTTTCAGGCCTTTCTGCACCGCTACACCAATCAAAACGAAATTTTAGTGGGAACGCCCATTGCCGGTCGCACCCAGACCGAAACCGAAAAATTAATCGGCTTCTTTGTCAATACTCTGGTAATCAAAGCGGATATGGAAGAGCAGCCCACGTTTACCGAGTTGCAGGAGCAAATTAAGGAACGCACTCTGAATGCTTACGCGCATCAGGATATTCCTTTTGAACAGCTGGTGGATGAGCTTCAGCCGGAACGCGACACCAGTCACTCGCCTCTTTTTCAAGTGATGTTTGTATTGCAGAATTCTCTGCGCACACACATGCAGGCCGGCGATCTGCGCATGGAGGTTCTGGGCGCCGAAAGCCCCACCGCTAAATTCGACCTGACTCTGATGATCGTGGAAAACGAAAACGGATTCGGGGCGGAGATCGAATACAACACCGATCTATTCCGGTCATCCACTATCGAAAATATGATGGAACAGTTCCGGCATTTTCTGCAGCAAATCGTAAACGATCCGGAACAGAACATTAAAAGCTATTCTTTACTGACGACCGCACAGCGCAAGACGCTTCTTAAACAGTTGCAGCCGGTGAAAGCGGAACTGCCGGAACCCGCGGTCATTCACCGCTGGTTTGAACAGCAGGTAGAAAAAACGCCAAAAAAGACCGCCCTTGCTTATTATGACCGGCAATTAACGTTTGACGAACTAAACCGCAAAGCCAATCAGTTAGCTCATTATTTAATGGACAAAGGCGTTCAGCCGGAAACCATGGTAGGTATTTCCCTGCACCGCTCTCCGGAAATGGTCATCGCCTTGCTGGGCGTCTTGAAAGCGGGCGGAGTCTATGTGCCCATCGATCCCAATTACCCGCAGGAACGCATTCAGTATATCCTTTCCGATTCCGGAATCACGCTGCTCCTTACCCAACAGGCGCTGGTAGGACAATTTAAAAACGACGGCGTTCGGACTGTCGCCCTTGACGACCAGTGGGATGAAATTGGTGCTTATGCAGACCGTAACCCGGAGCAGGAAGTTTTGCCGGAACATCTGGCGTATATGATTTACACCTCCGGTTCTACCGGAAAACCCAAAGGCACCATGCTGCAACAC
>CAZJNP010000586.1:0-2352 GCA_964547355.1 uncultured Calditrichaceae bacterium | reverse complement strand
GGTAAGAATAGTGCCTCTTCGTGCAAGCCGAGGACGTAGAAACTAAATACTCCGTCGATAATGGAAAGAATAATAAAATGCTAAAAAACTTTAAATGAGAATATAAATGTTACTTTCGGCTTTAATTTATCCTGCAAAGAAAGGACAAATATCCCGACCAAATACAGACAAAGCATAACACACTGAAAAAGAAAGTGTATCAAAGCTGAAGCAGGAATCCCGGCAATTTGATGGATTGTCAGTACTACTTCCGGGAAGCTTATTATGTAATAGATTTTCAGTCCGGCAGCTATGACCAATAAAAAGGTTAATATTTTGATATTGAGAAGAAACTTGTCTAATATTTTAGGACTTACCGGATTCAGTTCATCCGTTTTTTTCAGCAGAGGCTTAACGAGTGGCATAACTAACGACAGGTTGAAAATGATTAAAAAAGAAATGATGATCGAGCCGTAAATGCCAAATTCATACAACAAAAGGACTTCTCCCGTTTAGCTAAAAACCTGCTTAAAGGTGACATGCAGTTTTTCGCCGGCTTCGTCCAACTCCGAATAGGATATGATCAGGGGAGGAACAAAACGTAATGTATTGCCGCCAGCCACATTAAAAATTAATCCATGGTTAACCGCTTCATCCATGAGTTGATACGCTTTTTCCCGAACTTCCATTCCCAGCATCAGTCCCTGCCCACGGATTTCTTTTACCTGTTCCGGAAATTCATTGAGAATTTCAGCTAACAGGCCTTTGAAGTATTGCCCCTTTTTTTCAACTTCAAGTAAAAATTCCTTATCGGAAACGGTTTTAATGGTTGCCAAACCGGCAGCACAAGCTAATGGGTTTCCCCCATACGTGGTGCCGTGCTCGCCTTTGGCAAATACATCGCTGAGAATTTCGCTCACAAGAAAAGCGCCTAAAGGCAGCCCGCCGCCTAACCCTTTGGCAGAAGCGATGGCATCCGGCACAAGACTTGTTTTTTCATAATAATAAAACGCTCCTGTTCTACCCACACCGGTTTGAATCTCATCCGAAATAAGCAAACAGCCATACTTTTTGCGCGCTTCATCCATGGCCTTTAGCATTTCTTCCGAAACCGGCCGCACTCCGCCTTCTCCGGTGATGCCTTCATAAAAAACGGCCGCTGTTTTTTCATTGACTGTTTGAAAAAACGCTTCCACATCATTGAACGGCACAACACGCACAGGACCTAATAAAGGTGCAAAACTTTTTTGATATTTTTTCTGGATTGTAATGGAAAGCGCTCCCAGGCTCCGGCCATGAAAACTACCTTCAAAAGCGACAATCTCACTTTTGCCACGTTGATTTCCCCACTTTTTCACTAGTTTTAACAAGCCTTCCACAGCTTCCGTTCCGCTGTTGGTGAAAAATAATTTTTTGAACGGAGTTAAGCCTAAAATGGTTTTGGCCAATTCGAGCTGGATGTCCTGGAGAAAATAATTGCTTAAATGCAGATTTCTGTCCAGTTGTTTATGAATGGCCTTAAGCACTGCCGGATGATGGTATCCCAGCGCATTTACCGCAATTCCAGCTAACAAATCGAGGTAACAGGCGCCTGATTTGTCATACAAATAGACCCCCCTTCCCTTGTCCACATCTATCGGAAAGCGTCGATAAACGTCAATGATATAATCTTTTCCTTCTTCTAACATGTTCATATTACTTACTGGCCATTAAAATGAGTTGCGCTTTTGCATCATCTACGATATTAGATTTTTCGTATTCAGAAATGATCTTTTGCAATAGTTCCTTTGCCTGACCCTGTTCGCCTGCGTCGATTAAATTGAGCGCGGCCAGATAAAGGTAATTGGGAGCTTCTACAAAATCCGGAGCTGTTTTTTGGGCTTTCTGATAATATTCCGCGGCTTCGGAATATTTTTTTTGTTTTTCAAGACAGGCCGCGTATCCCGCGTATCCGGAAGCTAACAAAAAATCATCATCATCGTAGGAATCGATGAACTCCTGAAAATACTTCGCAGCCTCTTCGATATTATTTTCGTTGTAATAAATATTAGCCAATAACAGCAAACCCTGATCGGAAGCTCGCGTTCCACCATAGTTCTCTATTAATCTTAATAACAATTCCTTCGCTTTCTGATTGTTTAAATTCTGGTACTCCGCCTGAGCTTCGCCCAGCAAAGAAGATGATTCTTGCTGTGATTTACCATGTTGGTATGAAAAAAATAAATATCCAACAACAATTACCAGAAAAACGCCCATCACAAAGGTAACTTGTTTTGTGTGCTCCTCCAGGTATGCTTTGCTCTCCAGCGCAAATTTTACGAATTTATCTTCTTTAATTTCTTTTTTGGTCATTTTTTTTTGCGGTTTTAGCAT
>CAZJNP010000585.1:0-2361 GCA_964547355.1 uncultured Calditrichaceae bacterium | reverse complement strand
GTACAATTGGTGTAGGTTGTCCTAAATGTCACGTGCTTGTAATATTCTTTATTTTTTAAAAGGGGGCAAAACCCGCGAGTACCATGGAAACTACCAATATATTTGTTCGTTCTTTTATGCCCGCCGCTAGCGCTGACCGTTGCTTCGTTCCTTATTTCACCTTATTTTACAAATAGCGATTTGGAAAGGAATCAAAAAACATTAACAAGGAATGACCTATGCGTACCGTTTTCATCTTACTGCTCGTTTTCACCCTGTCTTTTGCCGCCCAGAAAGCGCCGTTCACTATCGACGCGCTCTACAAAATAAAAAACGTCAGCGATCCGCAGATTTCGCCCGACGGCACAAAGATCGCGTTTGTAGTAACCGCCTACAACCTGGCCGAAGGGAAAGCCAACTCCGACATCTATTTAATGGACAGCGACGGGAAAAATCTTAAACAAATGACCACAAACCCCACGGCCGATCACCATCCGCGCTGGTCAGCGGACGGGAAATCCCTGCTCTTCATTTCCGACCGCAGCGGCAGTTCCCAGGTCTGGCTGCTTCCTGCAGACGGCGGAGAGGCCAAACAATTAACCGATTTTTATACCGGTGCGCAGTCCGCAGAGTGGGTGCCGGGAAAAAATCAGATCATTTTCAGCAGTTTTATTTTCCCGGAATGCGGCGCGAACAATGCCTGCAACCAGGAAATACTGGAAGACATGCAGAACGGCCCCTTGCAGGCCCACATGGCCGACCGTTTATTATACCGGCACTGGACCTTTTACAAAGATGGCCGGCGGACCCATCTGATTCTTTACGACATCAGCCATGAAACCTACAAAGACATTACCCCCGGAGACTACGATTATCCTACGCTGTGGGGCGACTTTTCTGTTTCACCCGACGGCAAATACGTGTGCGTGGAATCCAACCACGATGAATTCGAAGCGGAAACCACCAATAATGACCTCTTTCTAATCGATTTGGCCAACGGATCAATGGAAAATCTGACCGCTTCCAATCCCGCTTACGACGGACAGCCGGTCTTCTCGCCGGACGGGCGTTTCATCGCCTACCAGCAGCAAAAAATTCCCGTTTACGAAGCCGATCTGAAACGGTTGGCCGTGTACGATCTTCAAACCGGCAAATCAACCACACTCACCGAACAGTTTGACGCCTGGGTGGAACAGTTTCACTGGTCGCCGGATGCCCGGTACATCTATTTTCGGGCGCATCAAAAAGGCCACTTTCCCATTTACCGCTTCGATCGGCGTAAAGGCGTCCGACAGAAAATTGTGGATGTCAAAACGCCCGACGCGTTTGCGGTTTCTCCGGACGGAAAATGGCTGGCCATTAGCCGCCGCACCATCGACCACCCCACGGAAATCGTGCGGGTTCCGGTAAAGGGTAAATCGGCAGGTAAAAAAGTCACGCGCCTGACCTGGTTTAACAAAGCGCTGGAAGACTCTGTAGACCTGCGCCCGGCAGAAGAAATGTGGATTCCCAGCCCAACCGGTCAAAAAATCCACACATTCATCATCAAACCGCACAATTTTGACCCGACTAAAAAATATCCGCTGATTTTAAATGTGCACGGCGGGCCCCAGTATCAATGGTACGACGGTTTCCGCGGCGACTGGCAGGTGTACCCGGGCGCCGGATACATCGTGGCCTTCCCCAATCCGCACGGCTCTTCCGGTTACGGACAGGCTTTTACCGCGGCCATCTCCGGCGACTGGGCCGGCAAGGTGTATCAGGACATTATGGCTGTGACCGATTCGCTGGCAAAATTAGCTTACGTGGACGATCAGCGCATGGGCGCCATGGGTTGGTCTTACGGCGGCTACATGATGATGTGGCTGGAGGGGCACACCGGCCGCTTTAAGGCCATCGTCTCTATGATGGGCGTGTACGATCTGCCGGCCATGTACGGCGCCACCGAGGAGTTGTGGTTCCCGCAGTGGGATTTAAAAGGTGCACCCTGGGAAAACCCTGAATTGTACCAAAAGTTGTCTCCACACAATTATGTTAAAAATTTCAAAACGCCCTGTCTGGTCATTACCGGAGAAAAAGACTATCGGGTGCCGTACACCCAGAGCCTGGAATTTTTTACCGGATTGCAAAAAATGCGCGTGCCTTCCCGCCTGATCGTGTTCAAAAACGACGGGCACTGGCCCGATTACATCAAATCCATGCCCTTTTATTACAACGCCCATCTGGACTGGTTTTCCAAATATCTGGGCGGCCCGCCGGCACCGTACGACATGAAACAGATGCTGCGCAACCGGGCCTTCCGGAAATTAACCGGCAAACATACCGGTAAACATAAACGTTGAATAATCTTTAATAAATGTCTGTTGGCGCGGGCTTCATGCC
>CAZJNP010000584.1:0-2362 GCA_964547355.1 uncultured Calditrichaceae bacterium | reverse complement strand
AGCCGCCGGCTGGGTTCTTTTTCACCTCGGCATGATCAATATAGACGCCTTGTGGCGCCAATTGCCGCCGATCGTCACTGGCTTGGATGTTAAATTTTATTTTGTTGTATTGTTCAAACAGCGCAGGATCTCTTTCCGCCCTTAAACCGGTGAAAGACAGGAATATTAAAAGTAACAGGGGAAATATCTTGGCCGTTGTTTTCATGGCAAATCCTTTTATGTCTTAGGTATGGGTCTGTTTTATAATGGCAATGGTTATTTCAACAGAATCGTTTTTCACTTAATAGAAAATCCGGAACCCGTTTTCATCGGGTAAAAATAGATTCCTCCGTGCAATCCGATGGCATCGAACGTTATCATCCAGAGGGACGCCAACGACCGCGGTGTTTCCGTCAATGGCTACGGAACGGCCGAAGGAATCATCCATTGTCCAGTCGGACGGGATGAGCTTGCTTTCTGTCGCTGTGGTGAGAACAACGGTTAGCAGCATAAAAATGGCAACCTTAAAAGGGGAAGGTAAGGCGGACATTTTGCGCACCTCCAAAATGATAAAACATTTGATTTACCGTTCGCGCGATGAGAGAGGGAGTGTTATTTAAAGTGTAAGCACCGGCGTATGCCAGACCCGTGCGAAATATCACAAGATTACATTTTTTTCTTTTAACGAGATTTCTTGATCTTAACTGAACATCTATTCATTTTACTAAAAAATGGTTAACGGTTTTTTATGGGCCGTTTTACTTTGAGGCATCTAGTTCACTTAGGTGCTGGGATACGTTTGCCTGCCGTCTTTAAACTTGGCCACCAACTCAAACTCGTACAGGAAGTAATCGGAATTGGCGAAATGGGCCGGCGTGGTCATTTCGATGTCGGTGCCTGTGTATTCCTGTACTTTTTTCTGCGGCCATTTATCAGGGTTCAGTTGATAAAAGAGCCACTTTTGCTGTTCGGGCGATTTGGTTCGTATTTTGTTCTGGTAGAGTTTCTCAAACGGCACACGCACACCCACGCTGCACACTTTTTTCTTCTTGCCAAAATCAAACCATTTGTATTTCATGCGAAATTTGTAGCCCATGATGCTGTTAATGGCGATATCCAGCAGTTGTCCAATATCGTAGTCTTCTCCTTTTAAATCCTCTGCTACTTCTCTCATTTCGGTAATATGTTCCTGATTCAGCTCGATCAGCTTTAAGCGGTAAATGCTTAAATCAGACAGGCAGTAATGACTTAACGGCTTGAACGTGGCTTTGGGCAGTTCCACGGAAAAGGTATGGTCCTGGTCAAAGAACAGCATTGTGTGCGTATCTTTCCAGTTGGATTGTTTTCCGAACAGATCACGCTGGTACCAGCGAATGGCCGTAACAACTAGTGGAAGCCAGATTTCCCACCAGTGATGTTCGAAATTCCTTTGATTGATCACGTCTCCGGGTTTGGCAACTTGCATAATGGCCGCACAGGCCGCATCCACTTTTTGTTTGTTTTTGTATTTAGGTAAAAGTGACATGGTGGATCCTCCCGGTTTTTTGTAATGGATCGGTTTTAATCCGGAGCCGATGCCAGTAAGGTCTTTTCTTTGCTTGACAAAGGCGCCGGTTTAAGCTTGAAAACCCACTGTGGCACAAACACCCGGTAATAATCGTAGCAGTCGTTACCGTTGGAGCGATAAAAGGGACGGCTAGCACGGTCGCCTGAGGTTCCCAGAAAGCGCGGTACGCCAAACGGTAAATCAAACCGTGGGATCTGTCCCCGCTGATCGTAAAAGACAAAGGAAGGATGGGACAGGTCTTTGGCAAAGTCGATCTGGGCGATCTGGTTTAGTTTGGCCTGCCAGTCGTCACTGACGCCCGACTCTTTCCAGGCTTTCAGGTGAACGACATCCAGAGCGGAGAAATTGAGCCGAGCGGAAAGATTCTGCGCATGCCGCCCAAAAGTCAACACCAGTTTCAGTCGGTTTTTATTGGCAGAAAGCACCTTGTCCACTATGGCCTGGTATACCTTTCGGATTTGAGGATTTTGAATGATATCTGCAATGTTTTGGTCTGACAGGCCGATAGTGTCGAAGGGAAACACGCGCAGAATCAGGTAGCTCTTTTCGATGCCCATGGCATGCAAATAATTCTGCAAGTACTGACCGCTTTCACCGCACAAAGCCCTCCCGATGAACAGATCGTCATGGGATTGCTGGTCGGCAAGGATTAAGACATTGGCCTGTCGCGGCCGCCCACGGAAAAGCGCTCCGTAGCCAAAAGAGGGATGTGCCTGTACTCCCAGGCTGTCGAAGTCCGGCCACCCTAGTCCTCGCTTTTGTCCGCTGAACAAGCGTGCGAAGGTACTATCCGGTACTTTGTCACTGTCTCTTCTC
>CAZJNP010000583.1:0-2365 GCA_964547355.1 uncultured Calditrichaceae bacterium | reverse complement strand
TAATAGTAAAGAAATTATCAGACGATTAAATCTTGAAGACAACAGAGCAGACAAAGCGTTAAGGATTGAGAATATTTCGCTGATTTTGGGGTTGGCTGCCGATGAAGAATTTTTATACGTATTAACCTTTGGTCACCAGGGAAGAGAGGTCAAATTTTTTACTCCCGATTTAGAGCAGGTGGATTCTGTTATGATTCCCGGCGCGGATATTTATTATATGGCCGTTTACGACAGCGTGTTCTATTTTAAAGACGGCGAGTTTACCTGGGATGAAAACGGAGAGCAGTTGCGACGTTTTGATTTAAGAACCGAGAGCTGGTTGCCAAATGTGTGGGCGCCTTGCAAACAGATCACCGGATTTAAGGTGAAAAATGGGGAATTCTTTTATTTTGATGCCTTGAAATGGTTTGTGGGCGTAGTACCCGTTGGTGATCTGGTGCCGGTTGCCATGTCTAACAATGTGAATAAGAAATGCGCCCTCAAGTAGATGGTTAGATTTTTTCGATTAATTCGCAGTGCAGATCCAAAATACGCGTTCCCAGGATAAACCTCCGAACAGGTCTAGTATAGGAGCCTGTGAAGGATTATGACGTGATTTTTTAAGCATAAAAACAAAAAAAACACTTGACTATTGCCTTAACTTTTGTTAAATATTTAATGTATTGATAAAGCGTTTTTCCTTACGAAACAGATCATCTAATATAAATTCAGATAGAATAGATTAGAAGTAGCCTTTCGGGTTTCTTCTATCAAATAAATTCTAACTCGCCATTTTAGATTTATATATTTTTTAGTACGACTGCGGTTTTCATTCGGCGGTTGCAAGGTGTATTGTAAATGCCGTATGTGGATTACATGGCGGAGCTGTGTTTGACGCTTTCCAAAACGGGCGAGGAAGTTTTTTAGGGTGAAAGTTTGTTTGGTAGATTCTTAAATGTCCGACGAACCGAAATTGTTGGATCGTGTGCGGGCGGTGATGCGCCAAAAACATTATAGCCGGCGCACGGAAGAATCGTATGTAGCCTGGATTAAACGTTTTATTTATTTTCATCATTTGCGCCACCCCAGGGACATGGGGGCGGAGGAGATCACGACATTTTTAAGCACGTTGGCCACGGACAAGAATGTTTCGGCCTCCACGCAGAATCAGGCATTGTGCGCACTGGTATTTTTGTATAAACAGGTATTGGGCAGAGACCCGGGTGAATTTGAAAATCTGGTTTGGGCGCAGAGGCCGAAACGGCTACCGGTGGTGTTGACCCGGGATGAGGCACGTCGGGTACTAGCGCAGCTTTCAGGTGTGCACTGGATTATGGCCATGTTGTTGTACGGTTCCGGATTGCGTTTGACGGAATGTTTACGTTTGCGGGTAAAGGATATCGATTTTGATTATAAACAAATCACTGTGCGGGAAGGCAAAGGCGATAAGGATCGCAAAACCATGCTGCCGGATGCTGTGATTCTTCCATTGCGAGAGCATCTGGAAGAGGTGAAAAAAATCCATGAAGAGGATTTACGGCGGGGTTTTGGCCGGGTTGAACTACCGTATGCTTTGGCAAGGAAGTATCCGAATGCCGGAGAGAAATGGGCGTGGCAGTATGTTTTTCCGGCTCATCGTTTATCTAAGGATCCGCAAAGCGGAGAATGGCGACGGTATCATCTGCATGAGAGCGTTTTACAAAAGGCGGTAAAAGGAGCGGTTCGCGCTGCCGGAATCAATAAACCGGCGGGATGTCATACGCTACGTCATAGTTTTGCCACACATCTGCTGGAAGCTGGATATGATATTCGGACGGTGCAGGAGTTACTCGGACACACCAGAGTAGAGACGACGATGATATACACGCATGTGTTGAATAAGGGCGGTTTAGGGGTAAAAAGTCCGGCGGATTTTTAGGGACATGTTATGAAATGTATGCGCACATTACAAGCAGGAGAGCCTGGTACGCTGCAGCTCATCAAGAAATATGGAGATCGATTGGTACGGGTTAGATATTATTATGATTTGCAGAAGAAGAAAAAGTATAAGACTGTGGAGTTAATTGAGCAGGAGGATATTTATTACCCAAATGCTGCGCGGATTCCTTCTAACAAAAAGGTTTACGTTTATATTGGTTACGATGAGGAGGAATTACGAAGACGGATCAAGGGCGCTGGAGGGAAATGGGATTACCGCAGGCAATTATGGAAATTGTGTTACAAGAAAGTTCAAATTCTGGGATTAGAAGAGCGTATACGTGATTGATGTTTATCTTTCTAAATAAAGAAAGCTCAAATTTCTATAGTTAGAAAATTATATATAAATATAGAAAAATATTTCCAAAATTAGAAGATTTTGTTTATATTTATTAGAACTGGTTAATAT
>CAZJNP010000582.1:0-2366 GCA_964547355.1 uncultured Calditrichaceae bacterium | reverse complement strand
GGAATCTGGTATTTAATGGGTCTTTTTATTAAACTAAAATCAATTGAACACACAAACGGTTTGCTGTTCGAAAACTTTTCCCCTCACGGAGGATTTTATGCATCGTTTTATCTTTTTACTCTTTTTATTGCTTGGCTCTTTACAGGCGCAGCAAACGGACACGCTGTATATTTTACAAACCACCGACGTGCACGGAAATATCCGCCCCTACGATTATTTCCACGACGCTCCGGCAGATTACGGCCTGGCAAAAATTTACACCCGGGTGATCGATTACCGTAAACATCATAAAAATGTAATTCTGCTGGACGGTGGCGATTTGCTGCAAGGCACCCCATTGGTCTATTACTTTAATAAAGTGGAAACCTCCGTTCCCAACCCTTTAATCCTCACTTTGAATTACATGGGTTACGACGCCTTTACTGTGGGAAATCACGATATCGAACAGGGGGTGTTTGTATATTTGCGGGCGCAGAAGGAATCAGACTTTCCGTGGCTGTCCGCCAATTCAGTACTGGAAGACGGACGTACCTTTTTTAAGCCTTACGCCATTTTTGAACGCAACGGCATTAAAATCGGTGTGATCGGCTTAACCACGCCCGGCATCCCCATGTGGCTGGATCAGTCGCTTTACCCAGGCGTGCGCTGGGCAGACATGGTAGAGACTGCCCGAAAATATGCCTCTCTTGTGCGGCCACAGGTGGATGTATTGGTCGGTTTGTTTCACGCCGGTTTCGAAGCGGAATACAGTATGAAGCAGACCCAAGCGCTTGGTATGCCCAACGAAAACGCTTCTTTGCTGGTGGCCGAACAGGTGCCTGAATTCGATGTGGTTTTTGCGGGCCATTCCCACCGCCCGTTTCCAATCCTTCATAACGGCGTCTCTGAAATCGTCGAAGTGGACGCCCGGCTTCCGCTGCGCATTAACGCCGGGTCCTGGGGCAGAAATCTGGGCGTGGCACAAATCATTCTCAAACGGCAAAATAACAGCCCGCCCGAAATCGTTTCCAAAACAGGTTGGCTGGAATCCACCCGCCGCACCCAACCCAGCGCGTCCATTCTGCAGTTAACCGAATATTACCATAAAAAAACGTTGCAGTACATCCGTCAGCCCATTGCTACGTTAACCGACACCTTAGACGCACGCAGCGCCCGCCTTGAAGACAACCCGGTGGTGGAACTGATCAACAAAGCCCAGTTATGGGCCAGCGGCGCGGACATCTCTTTTGCCGCATCCTTTAACGACCGGTTAAAAATCGCCCCCGGAAAAATCCGCATCAAAGACATTTACGGCATGTACCGGTACGAAAACTACCTGTATGTGCTGGAAATGACCGGCCAGCAAATCAAAGATTACCTCGATTACTGCGCCGCTTACTACCTGGCGGACAAGGATCACGTTGTGCCCAATCCAAAAATCGCCGGTTACAATTACGACATGGCAGAAGGCATTGCTTACACCGTGCACGTCCGGGCGCGTAAGAACGGCGCCGCACCGGGAAAAGGCGCTAAAAACTATGTGGATTCGATCATTTTTCTGAAAACGGGGCAACCGCTCAAAATGGATCAGACCTACCGGGTGGCCATGAACAGTTACCGTGCTACCGGAGGCGGCGGCCACCTGGCGGCGGCTCATGCCGGTCAGGCGCCGGTGGTGTGGAAATCCGACGAAGAGATGCGGAATATTTTAGCCGAATACATCCAAAGCCTGAAAATCATTCATCCGCAAGCAGACGGCAACTGGAAAGTGGTGATTGAATAGGGATCGGAAGTAAAAGAATGAGCAATAAAATACATTTCTTGCTCATTCTCGTGCTCTTTCTCTTACTCGATTAATTAACGGTAATTTGGATTCCGGCTCGGGGGTAAAAAAAGAGGGAGTAAGAGTAAGAGTAAGAGTAAGAGTAAGAGAAGGAGTAGGAGAAAGAAAAGAAGTAAAGGAAAGTAACCTTGTAACAAAGCGATGATTATCTTGCTCCCGCTCGTACTCTTTCTCTTACTCAAATTATTAATTATCCCATGGATTCCCGTACCGCAGCGGAACGGGACAGGATTGCAGAAAAATTACTTCTCGGTAAAATCCCGTTTAATTTCTGTTCAAGGAACGCTAAATTTGAGAAAAGTAACGAAGGAGGGTGCAATGTACGTTAAAAATATAGACGACGTTCCCAAAGAAAAAATCAACGCCGGCCGCGGCACCTACAAGCAGGTTTTAATCGGCCCGGACGAAGGTCCGCATTTTGCCATGCGGCGTTTTATCATCGAGCCCGGCGGCTCCATGCCCAGGCATACCAACTCTGTGGAGCACGAACAACTGGTATTACGCGGACGGGCCAGAATCGGCATCGGCGATCTCATGTTTCGGG
>CAZJNP010000581.1:0-2378 GCA_964547355.1 uncultured Calditrichaceae bacterium | reverse complement strand
CGTACATGTACCGCCTTGTTTCATTATTGTTTGTAATAATACATCCACTTCCAAGTTGATTTATGATTACATATCCGGTTTTTACAGAGAAAACGAGGATGGGTCAACGACTTTGGAGAACGGACGCCTGGAATTGTTCCGAAATTTTGACGAGCATGGCAATCCCATTGCCCGGCCGCGAACCCTGCTGATCGACAGTGAACAACTCGAATCCGGTGATGCCTTGGATACAAACTTCCGAAAGATGGCTGCCGATGAGATCGAACGCTTCCGCAGAGAAATCATACAACGAACCGGAGACCGGCGGCAGGCGGAGAACCTGAGCGATCAGGAACTGCTACGTGAAGTCATGAACACCGTGGGTAAAGAAGGTCGTCTGGGTGATTCTGTACGCTGTGTAGTTTCTGTGTCCATGCTGACGGAAGGATGGGATGCCAACACGGTAACGCATGTTCTGGGTGTTCGGGCATTTGGTACGCAACTTCTTTGCGAACAGGTTGTGGGTCGTGCCCTGCGCCGCCAATCGTATGAACTGAATGAGGAAAATATGTTTAGCGTGGAATATGCCGATGTACTGGGCATTCCATTTGATTTTACCGCCAAACCGGTCATTGCGCCGCCGCAGCCACCACGGGAGACCATCCAGGTGAAAGCAATGCGGCCTGAGCGAGATCATCTTGAAATTCGTTTTCCGCGGGTTGAGGGCTATCGGGTAGAATTACCTGAGGAGCGTCTTACAGCCGAATTTAATGAAGACTCTGTACTGGAACTAACCCCTGAACTTGTCGGGCCGTCCATTACAAAAAATGCCGGAATTATTGGAGAAGATATCGACCTTAGTCTTGAACACCTTGATGATATGCGGCGCTCTACATTACTGTTTCATGTAACCAAACGGCTGTTGTACACTAAATGGCGCGATCCCGGTGAAGAACCAAAACTGCATCTGTTTGGTCAGTTAAAACGGATTACCAGGCAATGGCTCGACACCTGTCTGGTTTGTAAAGGAGGTACCTACCCTGCACAACTTATGTATCAGGAATTAGCGGATATGGCTTGTGAACGAATTACTGCCGGAATAACGCGATCATTAGTTGGTAAACGGCCAATCAAAGCAGTGCTCGATCCCTACAATCCAACCGGTTCAACGATTCATGTAAACTTTACGACATCTAAAAAGAACCGCTGGGAGACGGATTCGCGCAAATGCCATATCAACTGGGTGATTTTAGATAGTGATTGGGAAGCGGAACTCTGTCGGGTTGTTGAATCCCACCCGCGCGTTGTCTCTTATGTTAAAAATCAGAGCCTTGGTTTGGAAGTCCCATACCGTTACGGCTCGGTAACCCGTAAATATCTGCCTGATTTTATTGTTCTGGTAGACGACGGGCATGGTGATGATGATTTGCTACACCTGATTGTTGAGATAAAGGGCTACAGGGGGGAGGACGCCAAAGAAAAGAAAGCCACCATGGAAAACTACTGGGTGCCCGGGGTAAACAATCTTGGCAAATATGGCCGCTGGGCGTTTGCCGAATTTACTGATGTATTTCAAATTGAGTCAGAATTCAATAAATGTATTGATTCGTTCACTACTCAATCCGAATAAAAAGGAATTGGAATGGCCGGAAGAAAACAAAACAAAAAACAAAAGAAAGAGATTAAAATACTCAAGCATAATGATGCTACCCGTAAAAACATTCCCACAGCCGAGTACCAGTCCGTCATGCGCAAAGAGGAGCAAAATCCCATCCGCAAAGCTTACGAGCGGCGCAACCGCGACCTGGACCCGCAATTAGTCTGGCGCGGCAAAGATGAACAGAACTGGTCCGATCTGGTAGTGCAGGCCCCGCCGCTCTATATCCAGGAAAAAATACACCCCAAGGTTTTGATAGACGACCTGCGCAAACAGACGGAAGAGCAGCAACAAAATGATGAGCCCCAACTGGACATGTTTGCCGATTTTAACGGCCTGCCCAGCGAAGCCGCCAAAACCGAGTTTTACCAGCACGAAGCCAACTGGTCCAACCGCATGATTCTGGGTGACAGTTTGCAGGTAATGGCCAGCCTGGCCGAACGGGAAGGCCTGCGCGGCAAGGTGCAGATGATTTACATTGACCCGCCCTATGGTATAAAATTTAATTCCAACTTCCAGTGGAGCACCACCAGCAGGGATGTGAAGGACGGCAAAGCCGAACACATTACCCGCGAACCGGAACAGGTAAAAGCCTTTAGAGATACCTGGCGCGACGGCATCCATTCCTACCTGACCTACTTGCGTGACCGGCTAACCGTAGCCCGGGATTTGTTGACCGATTCCGGTTCTATTTTTGTACAGATTGGCGATGAAAATGTTCATCTTGTAAGGAGTTTAATTG
>CAZJNP010000580.1:0-2384 GCA_964547355.1 uncultured Calditrichaceae bacterium | reverse complement strand
CTGACTTCATACCCCGCCACCTTGCTCAATCGAGATGATGCCGGGCTTGCCAAGCAAACACATATGAAGCTACCGAAACAGCGGATATGTGATATCCAGTGTGGCTCCAGTTACTCGAACAAAACACAGAACACCAAACAACAGGACGACCCCGAAGACTGGGGTATCACCATTTACACGATGGGCAAGGATAAACAAAACGTGGTGGCAATTTCTAAAAAGAGGATTTCAAAAGAAAATATCCTGGCCAAGTTAATTCGTGTAGGGGACGATGAACATCTGAAAAAGCAATTTACTTTGAACAGAACCACCCGGGTACGTATTTACGCCATTGGAGAAGGTAATTTTGACGAAATGTACGATTATGCATGGATCGAGAATGTGAATGAACACCGCACCGTCTGGCGTATGCGATATCGGGAAACGGAACATGCCGGAGGAGCGCGTAAAAACCGTATAGTTGATACGATCATTACTCTAAAACCGGGTACTTATCGGGTGCATTACCAATCGGATGACAGCCATTCATTCCGGCACTGGAATGCCCGTCCGCCTTACGATGAATCGAACTGGGGAATTACTCTTTACAAATTAAAAGATGAATAATATCAACGGGCTCTGGTGTAATAGATCGGAAAATAATTTGTATCAACAATAAAGGAGCGAGAAAATGAAGTTATTAATAACAAGAAGTTTATATTTCCTTTTTTCTTTCGTTTTTTTGTTGCAAGGCGCTACACTTGACGAGACGTTTAAAAAACGCATCCCTGTGGAAGATATAGAAAAACTGAGCGTGTACAACGTCAACGGCAGTATTTCGGTAACCGCATGGGACCAACCGGAGATCGAAATCATTGCCTACAAAAGGATCCGCGCGGGGAGTTCTGCCCAGGCTGAAAAATATTTATCCGAATTGGAAATTGATATTCATGAAACGGATGAAGGTCTGGAAGTGCAAACGCGTATTCCGCGTAAAGCCAAAGGCGGCGGTTTCTTTTCCTGGCTGTTAGGTGAAAGCGGCGGATCGATTAGTGTTAGTTACGAAATAAAAGTACCGGCGAAAATGGACCTTGAAATACATAGCACAAATGGCAAATTATATTTAGAGGGGTGCCGTGGTTTTCTGAAATTATTCACAACCAATGGGAAAATTACTGCCGAAAATATTCAAGGCACTGTAGATGCTAGAACCACCAATGGCTCTATAAAAGTTGTTATGGAAGAAATGCTCCCGGAGGAGGATTTGCGCTTACGCACCACCAATGGCTCGATCCGGTTGTATTTGCCGTCTGATGTCAACGCCGTTCTGGACGCCAAAACCACCAACGGTAGTATCCGCTGTGAATTGCCGCTTACCGAACGCTATTCCGGAAACAAGAAACATTTACAGGGTAAGATAAACGAAGGCGGACCGCTGATCTATTTAAAAACAACCAACGGTAGTATAAAAGTTCTGGAGAAATAAAAAGTTCTGCACTATTGTTCTTTATTTTGTTGCAGAACCTTTTTGATCCGGGCCTTGGAGGTCTCGGGGAGTTGTATTTCTTCCAGATCGTCAAAATGTTCGGATAGTTTTTCCACGGCTCTGTGAAGCGTGATTAGTTGCGACCGGTATCTGGCGCATAGTTCACATTCCAGAGTATGCAGTCGGATCATTAAGCGGTCATAAAGTGAAATGTTGTGATCCAGGGATTGTGATACTTTTTCGGTAATAACTTCGCAACTTGGTGTGAGACGCATAATCAGCATCATCACAGCTTTATTGAACGTTTCAAAAACGGGGC
The DNA here is from genome assembly GCA_964547355.1 of uncultured Calditrichaceae bacterium. GTDB lineage: Bacteria > Calditrichota > Calditrichia > Calditrichales > Calditrichaceae > CAZJNP01. The sequence continues at coordinate 600 of CAZJNP010000580.1, read as the reverse complement.
GCATGTTCATTCCTTAATTTTTCAACCCAACCAGTTTTTTTCGATACACCGCCGCAGCGATTTGCGGGCACGGTGTAAAATGACCCATAAATTAGACGGACTGATGTCCAGAGCCTGACAAATAGATTTACTATCAACACCGTCCATTTCTTTAAGCATAAAAACCCGAGCGGTTAAATCAGCTAAAACTTCAAGGCAGGCTTTTAAGATGCGTAAGAATTCATTCTGTTCAAATATTGCTTCGGTAGGGGCACCCCAGTCTTTGGGGGCACGTTCCGGAATCCACCGCCCATGTTCATCAAATTCAGGTTCAAGATTTGTCTCACCGCTTGTGTTAAGATATGTCGCGGTCTGAGCAGTCGTTTTGCGATAGTAGTCGATAATTTTATTCCGCAAAATGGTCGTCAGCCAGGTACGTGCAGAACTGCGTCCGTCGAATGAATCTTTAGCCTTCAAAGCGGAAAGCAGTGTTTCCTGTACCAGGTCTTCAGCCGCCTGTGTGTGATTAACGCGTGTTAAAGCATAACGAAATAGATAATCACCATAGTCTTCCAGCCAGCGTTCTCCGATTGTATTTGCTTTTTTTGTATCCATTAACTC
>CAZJNP010000579.1:0-2385 GCA_964547355.1 uncultured Calditrichaceae bacterium | reverse complement strand
GGATTCTATATCACAAATTACAGTAACATGGGATCCGCTGACTGAAGATACGGTAAGTGAAGGAGAAACAATGCCTTTGAATAATTTGAAATCAGCCCCAGCTCTGCCTGTTAATAATATTAACGAGTCATACGTAATTTCTGATCCTACTGTGTTGGTACGCCCTATTGATCCGGGAGCCTATACTTTTGATAGCAATGGGAGTTCGGGAAGTGGAACAGGTGGCTCCGGAGTAACTTCCGAATGGTTGACCAAGAATATTGATTATACAAAGGTTCCAGAAAAAGATATTGTTTTAGTAACTCTACCAAAAGTAAAATTAAACCAAAACTATAGAGGGTGGGTAGGTGGTTCCTCACAAATAACAATTTATAGGGCATCTGGTGATTTCAAATTTGACAAGACTGGTGATTTGATACCTAGTGCATCTACACATCGTTTAAAATATCATTTTAAAATTTCAAGATACGATGTAAGGAAACATCATTGGGTAGATGTAAACATTATTTGGGATGACGATTGGCAGGAGCATGAGAATACCGAACAGTTTGTATTAGTGTCTTATCAAGGATGGGCCTCATTAGCAGGTTCATCACTTGAAATCAAAGGGACAACACAAATAGGTTACGATTCAACTAAAAAAAAGCCATCTTTCACTGCAACAGTTGCTGCCACTTTTGATATAAAAACGGGAGCTAATAACATTCTAAGATATAACAACCAGATATCACGCCGAAGCCTTCTTACACATGTGGTAGGAGGTATAATAGAGGGTCCTGACGGTAAACTTTATACGTACAATGACAACGGTATTCCGTACACCGTAAGATCAGCCGATGCACTTGATTATTATTTCAAAGTCAATTGGACACATGTTGCAAATTAACAAAAACAGTAAGAAAATCAGGGTTAGCATTTTGCTGGCCCTGATTTTGATGATATTTGGAGGGCAGTCCTTTGCCCAATCCAAATGGAACTTTCAGGTTATCGGTGGATACGCATTTTCCGAAAGCAAAACAAACGGATACAATGTAGATTTAAGCGTTAACCGAAAAATATGGGACGTTATTTCTCTGGGTATCTATTACGATGTTTCGGCAGTAAATAACTACATCACAAAGATCAGTCAGACAGGTGGTGGCGGTGGATACACCAATTACTTTATTCCTCCGGCGCTGGATGAGTATATCAGGTCTTTTTCACAATTACAGGCTGTGAATTTTTCCCAGGATATAGACAATTTTTCAAGTGTTGGCATTAAGACCAATTTTGATTTCAAAATAGCGAAAAAGTTTAAAATCGGGTTTTATGTAGGAATGGGAATAACAAAAAGGGTTCAGTCCCATTTCTTTTTAGAATCCTGGACGATAACAGGAGGCAAGCTTACATCCTACAAACCGGCCTCCCAGTTTATTGATGCTACTGAATTGTCATTTCGCTACGGAATTAAGCTGACTTATGTGCTTTCGCAAAGGATAAACTTTGTTTTCCAGGCAGGTCATAATACTTCCAAGTACAAAAAATATCCGTATAATACAACTATTTATAATAAAGTCAATTTGGGCATTGCCCTGAAATTCTGATATTGTAAAAAAGTTATATGAAAACAAATTGAATAAAAATGATAAAAAAAACATTTCTTCTGGGGTTTATTTTTCTCTTCCCTTTTATTGCCTTTGCACAGCAAACGCAGCAAAAAAGACAGAAAACTAACGTTTACCTGAAATTCGGGACCGGTTTATATTGGGATATATTCGGGGTTGGGTCTGATTATTATAGGGGTTCGGTGGTGCCGGCTGTAACAGGCCCGCAAATATGGATAGAAGGGGGTATCAGGCTCAACGATGGTTTGGTTGTAACGGCAGGGATTATGTATGTTACCCTGAAACGGAAATATGAGCATGCAAGCCCGTATGCCGGCAAAAAATACCAATACAGTATCCAAAACTATGCGTTTGGCCTGGGTTATGAGTTTAAACTGGGAAAGCACAGCCGTTTGATGCCGCAAATAGATTTTGTGATAAACCGGAACCAAAGTTATACACCATATTTTGGTGCAGATTACAATAATGACGGAAGCGTAACTGTATATCCGGATATTTTTAATTGGGATGATACGGAGGCTGGTGCCGTTTTCAACCTGGACTATTACTACCAGTTTAAAAACAGATTGTTTCTTGGAGTACGAGGCGGTGTTTATTACGTTCTTGGCATGGAAGGGGTTACTGCCACACCGCTTGTCGGGTTTAAGTTTTGATAACGGTTATACTTGTTATGTTTTTCCCCGCACCGCTTTCAGCGTTCACGCTGAAAGTTTTCCTCCTTTTCCCCAAAAAAAATGTCCCGTGAAGTACCTCACGAGACATTTTATACTAATTGTATAAC
>CAZJNP010000578.1:0-2386 GCA_964547355.1 uncultured Calditrichaceae bacterium | reverse complement strand
GCATAAAAAATCCTGCGCCAAACGTTCCCGTATTCAAAGCAGTTTGAGGATTTCCTCCCTCTTTGGTTCTGACAAAAAACGTTCCTACAATAGAAACAATAATACCCACGCCAGCTAAAATGAGCGGCAGCAAGATTAAATTCTTGGTTCCGACACCAACACCAAGCACCATGGCACCGATAATCGATCCCACATAAGATTCGAACAGGTCGGCGCCCATACCGGCCACATCGCCCACATTATCGCCCACATTGTCGGCAATGGTGGCAGGGTTTCGCGGATCGTCTTCCGGGATACCGGCTTCAACTTTACCCACCAGGTCAGCGCCCACATCGGCTGCTTTGGTGTAAATCCCACCGCCCACACGGGCAAAAAGAGCAATGGACGAAGCGCCCATGGCAAAACCGGAGATGATGGTGATGACATAATGGATATCAACGCTATCATTGGTGCCGCCATACGCCCAGAATAGGATCGACAGACCCAGAACGCCCAGACCAACCACGCTCATACCCATCACCGAACCGCCGTTGAAGGCCACATGCAAGGCGTCATTCAAACTGGTGCGGGCCGCCTGTGTGGTGCGATGGTTTGCCAGCGTGGCTACGCGCATGCCAAAAAATCCGGCCAGTGCGCTACAAGTCGCGCCCACAAAAAATGAAAGCGCCACCAGGCTGGTTCCCTGAGAATAATTCCCCCAGGCTAATAACAACGCCACCGCCACAACAAAAATCGCAAGAACCTTGTACTCGCGAGAAAGAAAAGCCATGGCACCTTCCCGGATAGCCTGACCGATTTCCTGCATCCGTTCGGTTCCGGGATTTTGTTTACTGATCCATTGACTACGCCAAAACGCATAACCCAGAGCCAGAAGTCCGCTCAGGAGGACAAAACCAATAACTCCGTTTTCCATTTTTTACCCCTCTTTAATCTACATGCAGATCTATTACCAGACGGTTAAATCCACTCATTGCCTGATCAATTCCTTTTTTGATCCAGGTTTCTACTCCGTCATAAGCCGTTTTCAGAATTTCCGGAAGAGCTTTTAACTCTTTTTCGGAAAATTCGGATAGTACAAATTCCGCAGCATCCGGCGTCATATCTTCGCTGCCGATTCCAAAACGTAGTCTGGGAATGTGTTCGGTTTCCAAATGATAAATAACCGAGGTCATGCCTTTATGTCCGCCGGCGCTCCCCCCCGCCCGGAAACGAATTGCGCCAAATGGTAACTGAAAGTCGTCATAGATGATTAACAAATCCGCCACAGCCACACCAAATTCGCCCATAACTTCGCGCACTGCTAACCCGCTGTGATTCATATAGGTCGTGGGCTTCACCAGCAGCACCTCTTCACCTGCGATGGAATGGCGCCCATAATAGTACGCGCCTTTACCGGGACGAAAAGAGGCCTGCGCATTTTCCAGGATATGGTCAAGAAAAATAAATCCAATATTATGACGCGTCAGGCGGTACTTGTTTCCGGGATTTCCCAGACCTACCAGAATGCGCACCGGACCGATTATTCCTCTGATTCGCCTTCTTTTTCTTTAGCAGTAATTACTTCCGGTTCAGCGGCTTCTTCTTCAGCCGTTATTTCTTCGGCTTCTGGGCCTTCCGTCGTAATGACTCGCGGAGCCTCAATGCGGCACAGTACGTCTTCTGGATCGTCCAGAATCTCAAAATTTTCCACCTGAAGGTCTTTTACGCGGACCGCATCACCAATACCAAGATTTTCAATATTTGCTACAATGTGTTCGGGAATATCCTTTGGTAGAACGGCGATTTCCAGCTCGCGCTTTACTTCGTCCATCACACCGCCCTGCTTTAAGCCAACAGGCACACCTTCAAAATGTACAGGCACAGTCATGGTGATTTTGTGCCCTTTCTTGACCTGCATAAAGTCCACATGCAGGACCGTTTCATTCACCGGGTGGCGCTGGACTTCTCTTAAAATCACCTGATGTTTTTTGGAATCCAGTTCAATATGAACGGTAGAATATGATTTCTTAAGCAAAAGATTCAGTTCATGGGCATCCACGGAAATGGGTATCGGCTCTTTTATTTCGCCGTAAATAATGGCGGGAACGCGTTTGGAACGGCGTAGTTTTCGCGCGGCTCCTTTGCCTTTACTTTCGCGACGTTCGGCCACTAATTTTGTCTCTGTCATCTATCACTCCTACGTTTAAAATTATAAAAAAATGCAAGCCTGCGCTTGCATCTTCATCGACTTTCTCGCTGGGGTGGCAGGACTCGAACCTGCGCATCGCGGGACCAAAACCCGCTGCCTTACCACTTGGCTACACCCCAAAGCCATTTAAAATAGAGAATTTAATTTAATATGAACAAACAGGCAAGTCAAGAAATTGCGCTGCCTTTCATTGAGGAT
>CAZJNP010000577.1:0-2392 GCA_964547355.1 uncultured Calditrichaceae bacterium | reverse complement strand
AAAAGTTTGAATAAAATGAATCGTTATGTTACTGATGGAAAATGGTATTATTTAGGTAATGATATAAAATGTGTAATGTATTGGAAACGATTATGAACTTGCAGCTGAGGGAAAGACATTTGAAGATGTATAAGTACAACCAGAAGATGGAATACGAGATAACGGCAGGTAGAGAGGACTAGGAGAGTCAGTGAAAAGCAGGGTTCATGAGTAAACAATTAGAAAACAAAAAAATGGCAGCCGTGACCTTAAAGGAATTCTATTCCGCCTTGGAAGGCAAACGTAAAACGGCCACGGGGGCTGAAGATCAATCGGATTATAAAAGCAAGTATCTTCTTTTACTAAAACGCTTTCATGAACTAGAAAAAGTATTTGACTTTCATCGGGGCATTATACAGCAAATATCAAGCGGCATTATTACCACGGACATAAAAGGTCAAATCACTTTTATGAATCGGTCGGCACTCGAAACGTTTGGCGTGGACTATCTTAAAATTCAGGGGGAAAGCATTTTTAAAATTTTCGCAGACCAAAAGGAAGGGCGGGAACTTTTCGACAGGATTATTAAAGAGGGGCACCAGTATGAGAGTAAAGAGGTCTATTTAACCAACCAGAAAAACGAATTGATTCCGGTCGGTTTCAGCACGTCGTTTATTCTGAATCAGGAAAACAAAGAACCGGAAGGGATTATTTTTATTTTCCGAAATATCAAAGCCCTGAACAACTTACGCCGCCAGATCGAACGCATGGAACGTCTAGCCACACTGGGCGAGCTCTCCGCCGGTATTGCCCATGAAATTCGCAATCCCTTAGCCGGGATCAAGACATCTGCCCAGGTGCTGGAAGAGAGTTTTAGCCCCGGAGACTTTCGCACACAACTGGTCACGCGGATTGTTAAAGAGATCGACCGTAGCAATGAACTGCTTCGGCGTTTTTTCAATTTTGCCAAGCCAAGCAAACCGCGGCAGGATTTTCATGATATTGAAATGATTGTTGACGGCGTGTATCTGCTAATGGCGCCCAGATTCAAGAAAAAAGGCGTTACGTTTAACTCGGAATTTGCTCCGGATACGCCGCAGGTTTACGTGGATGCCAGCCAGATCGAACAGGTAATTCTTAATCTGTTCTTAAACGCCCTGGATGCGATTGATCAAAAAGGGGAAATCCGCGTTCAAACCAGCATCGAAAAGAATTATTTTACAGAAAGCGGCCGTGAGCCTAAAGACGCCGTAGTCGTGACGGTTTCGGATACGGGACGTGGCATTCCAAAAGATAGTCTGGAGAGAATCTTCAATCCGTTCTTTACCACAAAAAGCCACGGCCTGGGGTTGGGATTATCCATTTCCAACCGGCTGATGCAAGAAAACGGTGGCCGAATTGATGTGGATTCTTCCAAAGGGAAAGGTGCCACTTTTAAATTGTATTTTCCAATTCATCAATCAAACTAATCATCGGGTAATATTATGGCAAAACGATTGCTAATTGTGGATGATGAAGAAACACTAACCTTTAGTTTGTATCAAAGCTTTATCCATTCGCACAACGATTATGAGGTAATCACTGCGGGGACAGGGGAAGAAGCAATCGAAAAAATCAACGAACAGCCTTTTGACTTGATCGTTACAGATATTTTTATGCCCGGGATTAGCGGGCTGGACGTGCTTGATAAAGTTAAGGAACTTCATCCGGAAACGAAAGTCATTATCATGACGGCATACGGTTCGGAAGAACATAAGGAAAACGCGTTAAGCAAGGGCGCCGTGCATTATATCGAAAAACCATTTGATATCAAGGAATTCAAAAAATTAGTCATGGAAATGTTAGTATAATATGGCACTGGTCGGCAACTTAAAAGATCTGAAATTACCAAGTTTAATTCAATTAAACTGTATGGAGCGCAATACCGCTAAGTTGACCATCGAGCATGATGGCAAGTATGGGTTTATTTATTTTGACGGCGGTCAGGTGGTGCATGCCGAATACGAGCCGGATATCGGCGAAAAGGCCGTATTTCGATTGCTGAGTCTTTATTCGGGTAATTTTAAAGTGGAAAGTGGCATCAGAGCCCCGGCGCGGACCATCCATACCAACTGGAACAATCTTCTGCTGGACGGATTGCACCAGTTAGACAGCCGTGATGAAGGCCAGGATAGAAAATACGAACATCTTTTTGAACGTCTCTTCACCGTAAAGGGTGTGGAAAGGATTCTGATTTTTGATGAGCACGGAGAGCTGGTGGCCGATAGCTCCGAAGGAGAAGAGGTTTCCGTGCCACTGTTTTTATTTACAATAATGCAGTCCGAAGCGATGGGCGCTATCATGCAGATGGAAAAACCAGAATTCGTTAGCATAGTGGCAGCTTCTAAAAAATTAGTTCTAACATCCTATAATC
>CAZJNP010000576.1:0-2398 GCA_964547355.1 uncultured Calditrichaceae bacterium | reverse complement strand
AGCAGAAGACGGCATACGAGATTTCTGCCTGTCTCGTGGGCTCGGAGATGTGTAGGAGAGACAGGGCGTGGATACACTGGGGCAGGTATCGGCCGACCTGGAAGCCTTCTGGGTGATGGACGATCGTGACAACGACGAATTCGAATACTATCCCTTTATTAACGATTCTTCCCGGCGCGGTTTAGGCATTCAGTTAACCTGCCGCTTGATGCAGTTTTCCGCTTCTCTGGCGGAAGACATTATTTTCTATATTATCCGGATTGAAAATGTCAGCGACAAACGGCTCGATAAGGTGGTCGCCGGAATGTTCGGTGATCCTCATATCGGCGGACCCGGAGATTTCAGCGACGACTACGCCGGTTTTGATGAAAACTACAATATGGTCTATTCCTGGGATAAACCAGGATCCAGCAACGATTATGGTATCCCTTATGAGGATCTTGGATGGCTGGGATTTAAATTTCTTGAGAGCCCCAAAGATTCGCTGGGCAACGAGCTCGGACTGACCAGTATGGCCGCTCCCATTTATGGCACAGCCGGTGGAACCCCTGCATTCGACGATGTGATGTGGGACCTTCTGTCACCGGGTAAGTTCACCGAAATTGCTCAGGAAAAGGACAACGTCTTCTTGTTCGGGTCTGGATACTTCTCGCTGGATCCGGGAGAATCGGTACAGTTTTCAGTGGCTATCATCATGGGCAAAGGAAAAGACGACCTGTACGCCAATGCCGATATCGCTCAGGAAATTTACGATCTGAACTACAAGTTTACCAAAGCGCCCGACCCGCCCAAAGTAACCGCGGTTCCCGGAGACGGTGAAGTGACGATTTATTGGGACACCAGTTCCGAGCAGTCCTTTGACGAATTCTTCCAGGCTTATGATTTTGAAGGTTACAAGATTTACAAGAGCACGGATAAGGGACAAACCTGGGGCCCGGTAATTACAGACGCCTATGGTAAAGAAATCGGTTTTAAGCCTCTGGCGCAATACGATGTGATGGATGATGTGGAAGGCTTGTTCCCGTTTGATAAAAACGGCGTTAAATTTTTTCTCGGCAACAACACCGGGTTGGTACACACATTTAAGGATGATAACGTTATTAACGGTGTAACGTATTATTACGCAGTTACCGCTTATGATTCCGGGTACGTTTCCAAAGGCGTGCTGCCCACCGAGTCGGGAATTTTTCCGGGCGTTAACATGGTCAGTGTGATGCCTACGCCGCGCGCGCCCGGCTACCAGCCTCCGGCAATTACCGTGGAACATCTGTCGGGTTATTCCACGGCAAAAATCGAAGTGGAAGTGTTGGACCCCCGGCCGATAGAAAGTACGAATTATGAGCTGTCCGTTGACGATTCCAGCTTTTCGAAAACGGCCATTAACATCACCAATACGGCCACCGGCGATACGATTGTAAAGAACTTTACCGGACTGGACGGCGAACCGCTGATGTTTGGCGGCATGATCGCCAGGATTTACGACGAACCCAAGATCACGGTGGTGGATTCTTTAACCGGCTGGGTGGAAGGAAGCCAAAGCACCCTGATCATTACATCCAGCCTGTACTCGGGCGGCATTCGGATTCCACGCGATTTGGAAATACGGTTTTTTGATGACATTGCCGATACGTCGGTTTTTGTAAAACCAAAACCGGTCAAATTTCAGGTGTGGAATGCCATCGACAACGAACAGATGGATTTTCTCTTTTTCGATAAAAATGAAAACGATACCGTGGACGCTGGCGACCGGATAGTGCCGCTAACCTATGTAAACGGAACACCCAAAGGCGTTTGGCAGGTTGATTTAAAGGCCCCCGCTTCCGGCGATACCATCCCGCCGCAACCGGGCGATGTTATTCGTATTTTTATTGCCAAACCTTTTGAAGACATCGACAAATACGCCATTGTTACGGAGCCGAATAAGATTGATTTAGTACAGGCCAAACAAGATTTTATGGAAAAAGTTGCGATAGTACCCAATCCCTATGTGGTTTCATCCAGTTACGAAGTGCCACCGCCTTCGGTGTTCAGCGCCGGACGCGGCGAACGCAGGATTTATTTCACCAATCTCCCGCCAAAGTGCACGATTCGGATTTACACCCTCAACGGCGAGCTTATCCGTGTACTGGAGCATGACAGCTCGATGTTGAATGGTGTGGAACCATGGGATTTACTGACCAACGAAGGGTTGGATATCGCTTATGGCGTTTATATCTACCACGTTGATGCAGGCGAATATGGTGAAAAAATTGACAAATTCGCAATCATAAAATAGATGGGGTACGCTATGAAACTTATAGGAAAATATATATTTATTGTCCTGTTGTTGATCAGCTTCGGCCTACTGCATGCCGGAGAAATCACCAAAAGAGGAACCACTGCCGCACAGTTCCTTAAG
>CAZJNP010000575.1:0-2401 GCA_964547355.1 uncultured Calditrichaceae bacterium | reverse complement strand
ATATATTGTTTAATATCCAAGGAGTAAAAGGCTCTATTGACTCAAAAAAATTAGAAGCGTTAAATAAGACAAAAGTAGTATATATGCTCAATAAAAAATCAAGGTTTCACCTTATTGGTCCTCCACGTTTTTTAGATGGTGATATTTGGATTTCTATGAAAAATAAAAATGATGAAGAGCTAATTACAAGGTTTCTAAATCTGTCAAATGCGGATGAATTAGAAACCCAAAAACAAGAAATGTTTAATGAGTACAATTCTGATTTTTCTGACTGGGAACTCAGTGGATCATTTGATTCTTCTTTTGATAGATAGTTTTATTACTTTTTCTCGTAGAAATTTGAAAAAAATGATGTATTATACAAATAAAGAGTATCGGTGAGTTTGCCTAACCAATCACTCAAGTCTGACCGGGCACGCGTACGATGATTTTGAGTTTTACTAAACCCGCCTTAGATTTTAGTATATAAAGAGTGAAGCCGCTATTTTGCTCGGCAGCTTAGCTCAATCGTTATAGGCTTGAGTAAAAATAGTTTGGTTAAAAAATAAAAAGTTTTACATTAAATAAATAATTTTGTTTATAATGTTAAATTGGTAGGATAAACATAATGAGTATACACAAACGTTGGCGGTAATTAAAAGTGAAACAAATGAAAAACCTGATTAAAATCCTGCTTCCTATAATGTTAGCTGTAAATTGTAATACCTCAAACAATACAAATGATAATAAGAACAATAAAACAGATAGACCTAAACAAAAAAGGACAATAATGAATGACACAATACCAAAAGTTACGGGTATAGGTGGAATTTTCTTCCGGTCTAAAAACCCTAAAGAAATAAGGGAATGGTATGGCAAGAACTTAGGCCTTGCAATAGATGACTACGGTTCACCTTTTGAATTTAGAAACGCTAATCGACCTGAGGAAATAAATTATCTTAGGTGGAGCCCATTCGAGGAAGGAACAGATTATTTTGCCCCATCAAAGAAAGAGTTCATGATTAATTACAGAGTGCAGAATATCGAAGGTTTGGTTAAAAAACTCAGGGGAAATGGTGTAACTATAGTGGATGACTTACAGGAATTTGAGTATGGGAAATTTGTTCATATTATGGACCCAGAAGGGAACAAAATTGAACTATGGGAACCCATCGACAGCTTTTTTACTAAAATGGGAGGGGCAACAACAAAATAACAAGGAGATATGAACGTCAAACTATACCCAAACCTTAATAAGTGCTTCCCAGGGAGTTGTAGATACAGAGAATAAAAAAGAAAACTACCTCCAACATCGTGTAAAGCGCATAGCTTCCTACCGTCAGCTACCCACCGTACACCAACCGTAAGTACTAGTCATTTGTTTTATGGTTCAAATAGCGTATAACCCGGGCATGCAGTTGAAAACAAACGCGTCCAGCTCTTTAGTATTAATAAAGTTAAGTTGTGCGCTTGTTTCAGCTGATGCCAATCCGTTGGGCAACTTTTTATAACATTTTAGTCTTTATCATATTTTTTATGAATTTTATGTTTCACTATAGATGGAGTACACCATGAAACCACTCTCAATTCGATCATCACAATTATTTGTTTTATTCTTTTTCCTTATCTCTGCAAATTATAATTTGTTAAATGCGCAAACCAAAGCGAATGAAATTGATAAATTAATACAGCAATATTATGATTATGGACTATTTACCGGTACAGCACTTGTTACTGAACATGGAAAAGTAATTTTTAAAAAAGGTTTTGGACTTGCTAACTTAGAGTGGGATATTCCTAACGATGTAAATACTAAATTCAGACTTGGTTCAATTACAAAACAGTTTACTTCCATGTTAATAATGCAACTTGTCGAGGATGGTAAAATAAGTCTTGACGGAAAAATAAATGATTATTTACCAACGTACCGAAAAGATATTGGTGAACGTGTAACTATTCATCATTTATTGACACATACTTCAGGGATCCCTAGTTATACAAGTTTACCTGGTTTTTTTAATGAAATAAGCCGAGACCCATATTCAGTGGATGAATTTTTAAATAAATATTGTAGCGGTAATTTAGAATTTGAACCAGGTGCTAAATTTTCCTACAGTAACTCTGGTTATTTTATTTTGGGAGCAATAATCGAAAAAGTAACCGGAAAATCTTATGAAACAGTTCTAAAAGAAAGAATTCTTAATCCTTTAAATATGAAAAGTACAGGATATGACCATTTTGAACAAATCATAAGGCATCGCGCAACGGGATATGAAAAAACATTTGACGGATATAAAAATGCGGCTTATCTGGATATGACAATCCCTTTTGCAGCTGGTGCAATGTATTCTACAGCTGAGGACCTTTATATATGGGATCAAGCTTTATATACCGGGAAATTAATTTCCGCTAAATATAAAGA
>CAZJNP010000574.1:0-2409 GCA_964547355.1 uncultured Calditrichaceae bacterium | reverse complement strand
CCCTTATTATGTTCAGATGTTGTCCCACGAAATTTACAATTTGGCTGTATTAAATCCGGATATTGACGTCCATACGTTAATCGAACAGGCTGTTGAAAATATCATTGCTAATAAAAATGATGAATTTTTAATGATCTACGAAAATTTAAGTTCAACAGCTAAAACGGTTCTGGAAATTATTTTTTCCGGAAGTGGTGAAAAAGTATTTGGAAAAGAAATATTGCTGGAGTACCAGCTTCCGGCGTCCACCGTGCAAAAAGCGTTAAAGGTATTAACAGAAAAAGGCGTGATAATTAAAGAAAATAAAAGCTATCATCTTCAGGATGTTTTTTTTGAACGATGGCTTAAACAAAAATTATAAAATTGTTTAGAGATGAAATCATGCAATTAGTTATTAACACCTTCGGTGCATCTCTCCGCAAAAACGGACAGATGTTCGAAGTGCTGTCCGGAGATCAGAAGCATAAAATTTCTCCCGCAAAAGTAAGCTCAATTCTTATTTCCACAGGAGCCCACCTGTCCACCGATGCCGTACAGTTAGCCCTGCAAAATAATATTGAAATATTTCTGCTGGATAGATACGGCAATCCTATCGGACGGTTCTGGCATGCGCGTATGGGCAGTACGGTACGCATTCGCCGGGCGCAATTGATGCTATCGGAATCCGAAGAAGGATTACCATTTGGTCTGCAATGGATCGACGCCAAATTTCAAAATCAGATTGATTTCTTAAAACAATTACGAAGCCGTCGCACGCGGCTTTCCGCCGAATTAACCAAAGCGGCAGAAAGTATTTCGGAAAGCAAAAAGCAATTGAACAACCTAAGCGGAACTATTGACCAGATACGCCATACGGTTTTAGGCATCGAAGGCTCGGCAGGGAAGGTTTACTGGGATGTGTTTGCCAAACTGGTTCCCGAGCAGTTCAAGTTTGAGGGGCGCAGCCGCCGTCCGGCCAAAGATGAATTTAATGCCTTGCTGAATTACAGCTATGGTGTGTTGTATGGACTGGTTGAAAAAGCAATTATTCTGGCGGGATTGGATCCTTACATTGGATTTTTGCATACGGATAATTACAACAAAATCTCTTTGGTTTTTGACGTAATCGAAAAATATCGCATCTGGGCAGAGCAGAATATTTTAAATCTGTTTAGTAAAAAGGCCATTAAGAAAAATATGTTTGACAAATTAGCCAATGGTTACAATCTAGGGGATGAAGGGAAAAAGAAGCTTTTGCCGGCCTTTAACGGATTTTTGGACGAGCAGATTCGCCACAAAGGACGTAACATCCGCCGGCGGGAGGTGATTCAACTGGAGTTGCATACATTTGCTCAGGAGTTGTTAAAAACCACAAAATAACGGGTATAAGGATATAAGGTATAAGATAGCAAATACCTATCCGTTAATACCCTATACCTAAAAACCAATGTTGTCGTTTTGGGATAAAAAGTCCATTTGAGAAAAAGAAAGAAGCGATGAAAAAAGAAGATCAACTGGTGTGGGTTATTTATGATATTCAAAAGAACAAGATTCGCACCAAAATAGCCAAAGCCACGCTGGAGGCCGGTCTATACCGCGTACAAAAATCCGTCTTTCTGGGCACCATCAATAAGACACAACTTGATGAGCTGGTTTTGCGCATTATGGATTTGATAGATGAAGAAAGGGATAGCGTATATATATTCCCCATGTGTGAAGCGGATTTTAAGAAAACCCGGTTACTGGGACAGGCTTTTGACGAAAAAATGGTCACCGATGAAGTCAAAGCCTTTTTTGTTTGAAAAGAATATACATAGTGCCATAAGATAGATTATTTGTAGCATCGACCATGAAATTAACTCCTACAGAATTGCTGGAATACAATTTTTGCCCTCGTTTTATCTATTTTATGAATGTGCTTAAAATACCGCAATACGAAGAACGGCGTTATAAAGTGCAGCGGGGACGGAAGGAACATGAAAAACGTTTGGCGCGGAACAAAGATTATCTATGGAAAAAATTGGGGACAGTGGCACGGCAGTCGGATGTACATCTGGAATCGGAAAAATACCATCTGCGCGGCATAGTGGACGAGGTGATCACTTTGCAAGACGGCAGCATGGCGCCGGTCGATTTTAAATTTGCCAAAACGGAGCATACCTATCGTTCGCATTGCATTCAGCTTTATGCGTACTGTTTGCTAACCGAAGATGCTTTTAAAAAACCGGTTAAAAAAGGGTATATTTACTACATTAGGGAGGGAAACCGGCGGGAAGAAATCCCTTTTTCAACACAGGCAAAGAAGTTGGTGGTTGACGCGATTGAGGATATTTTGGAAATTATTCATAAAGAAAAGCTGCCAAAAGCGACCAAATTGCGCAGCCGATGCGCAGACTGTACATACAAAAATATTTGTGTACGGTAAGGTCT
>CAZJNP010000573.1:0-2414 GCA_964547355.1 uncultured Calditrichaceae bacterium | reverse complement strand
ATAAAAATCTAACGATCGAAGAATACTTAAGAACATTTATAAATGAATATATTGATTTTTTGAAGACCCATCCTCGTCTACCGCTATTCATTTTACGGGGATTAAGCGAAGGCGGCGAAGTGATTCAGGATATTATCGAAAAATTATCTCACAAAAGGGAAACACTGCCCGTTACCTATGTTGCGGTGATTGAGGAAGCGATGAAAAAAGGAGAAATAGTAAGGCAGGACCCGCTGCAACTGTTAGGGACCATCGTTGGGGCCTGTCTGTTCTTTTTTATTGCTGAGCCCATGATGCGGGCTTTTTTTCAGTTAGGCGAAACCTTTGATCGGGACAAATTTATTGAAGAAAGAAAAGAAGCAATTTTTACAACGATTGCTTACGGAATTTTTCCTAAAGGAGAAAAATAATGCGCACACCTTTGCCTGTCCGCTTGCTGTTTTTTCTGCTTGTTATGCATACCGCGTTACTTTTGGGGCAGGATATTAGACAAGCGGTTCAAATCGGACTTGAGAATAACCCTAAAATCCGGGCGGCGGCGCATGAAAGCGTGGGAGCGGAAATAGAAGCCCGGTCGGCCTTTCGCAGCACGCTGCCACAATTCAATTTTGACGCTTCTTATCGGCATGTTACGGCGGTGCCAGAACTGCAAATTCCCGCGCCCCCTGTGCCAGGCTATCAGCCACCGGTGGTTTCGTTGGGCGTTTACGATTCTTACGAGACGGGTATTTCCATTCAGTATGTGCTGTTCAGTGGTTTTGCCCAGAAAAATCAAGTGCGGCTTAAGCGGCAGCAGGCCTTAGTTGCCGGGCAGGAACTGGAACGAACCAAAAAGGAAGTCGCCTTTGCCATCATAGCGGCTTACCGTCAGGTGCAAAGTGCCGTGTTGCAGGTGGAAGCGCTTCAGGCGGCACGTGAGAGAATCGAGATTCAATTGAAACGCTTGACCTCCTTAGTACAGCAGGGTATGTCGTTGTCTGTGGATACGCTTTCCCTTTCACTGGCAGAATTGAATTACGATCAGCAGATTATCCAGGCGCAGGCTGAATTGGAGAACGCCCGTCAGTTGTTAAATGCACTGGTTGGAAAAGATATTCGGGTTCAGTCCGATTCCCTGATTCACCCGCCGGCGATGCTTCCCGAATTAAGGCTCGATCTGGTGGAAACCATGCGCAGCCTGGAAGTCCGGAAGAAAATGAGTCTGATCTCCGCTGATCTGAAAAAAGCGGCTTTTTATCCTTCGTTGGCGGTTCAGGCGGCTTACAAATACGGCAAACCCGGCCTGGATATGATCAAAAATGAGTGGATGCACTATGGGGTGTGGGGCGTTTCTCTGCACTGGAACTTATTTAACTGGAAAGCGGACCGACTAAAAATTGCCGCCGAAAGAGAAAAAGCCCGTAAAATAGTCTCCTCAAGGCAGGCGTTGGCCGACCAATTAAAGACCGAATTTGACAAAAACATCCGGCTCTACCGCGCGCTGCAAAAGCAAACCACCGTGCTGGAAAAAGCGCTAAAACTTGCCCGGCGTAAAATGACGTTAACCAAAGAGCAGTATGAACAGGGGCTGCAATCCGCAACGGATTTTAATACGGCAAATCTGGAATTGACCGAAGCCCGGCTAAAACTGGAACGCCACCGACTGAATCTGATTTTGAAATATAATCAATTACAATACATGAGCGGACAACCAATCAGCGAATGGAGCATGTAGCATGAACAAGATAAAGATAACGGTTCTTTTTCTGTTCGCACTGAGTTTTGTCTCGTGCGGGTTGAATGAACAACGAGAAGGAACGTACGACGGACGTTTGGATGTAAGAAAAATTCGTATCGCAGCAAAAACAGCAGGGACGGTGGATTCCTTGTTTGCGGATGAAGGGGATGTGGTTCGGGCCGGACAACTCCTGGCCGTTTTGGAAACCGATCAATTGCGCCTGCAACTGAAAAGCAAACAAGCCCAGCAGGAAGAATTGGAACAAAATATGAAGGCCATGAGTGCGCAATTAAATGAATTGGATGCGCAATTGCGTCTGGCTAAAAGCACGTTTACTAAGACCCAGGCGCTGCTTAAAAAGGGTGCAGCCACCGACCAGAAAAGAGACGAATTGCAGACACAAGTATTGACGCTGCAAGCTAAAAGGGAAGCACTGTTTGCCCAGCAGCGCGCACTGGAGGCAAGGAAAAAGCAACTGACGGCCGCCATCGATTTAACGAAGCTTTCTTTACGGGATGCCCGGATTACTGCTCCGCAAAACGGCGTGATTATCAACCGCTTTATTAATCGGCACGAATTGGCCGCGCCGGGGACGGTGTTGTTCGAACTGGGCGACCTGTCCGTAATGGACGCCACCATTTATGTCCCGCTGACGGATCTGGACAATATTCGAATCGGGCAAAGCGCTACCCTGACC
>CAZJNP010000572.1:0-2419 GCA_964547355.1 uncultured Calditrichaceae bacterium | reverse complement strand
GTGCGTGGCTGGCGGTGCCTATCTTCCTGTGATGACCGATAAAATACTTATGACCGAAGGAAGCGGCCTTTTTTTAGGTGGACCGGCTCTGGTTAAAGCGGCCATTGGGCAGGTGGTCAGCGCCGAGGAACTGGGCGGCGCCTCCATGCATGCAGAAATCAGCGGAACCATCGATTTTAAGGAAAAGGATGATCCTTCCGCTATTAAACACATCCGTAAACTAATCCGCCAGATGGGACAACCTAAACGGTCACCATTCCACATTATTGAAAGCCGTGAACCGAAATATCCCATCAGTCAGCTTAACCGAATCATGCCGTTCGACCAATCGCAGGAGTATGACATTAAAGAGATTATCGCCCGGATTGTGGATGGCTCTGAATTTGTTGAATACCGTAAAGATTACGGCCAAACCCTGGTTTGCGGTTATGCCCATATAGGAGGTTATCCGGTCGGCATTATTGCGAATCAGAAAAAACACATCATGAAAAAAGGAAAGCCGCCTCAGTTTGGTGGCGTGATTTATACTGAGAGCGCCGAAAAAGCGGCCAGATTTATTATGGATTGCAATCAAAACTTGATTCCATTACTCTTTATTCATGATGTAAACGGATTTATGGTGGGTAGAGATGCCGAACAGAGCGGTATTATCAAGGCCGGTGCAAAAATGGTAAATGTGGTGTCCAATTCGGTGGTACCTAAAATTTCGCTGATTATCGGCGGATCATTTGGAGCAGGGAATTATGCCATGTGCGGCAAGGCATATGCTCCTAATTTTATATTTGCCTGGCCTACCGCCAAATATGCCGTGATGGGAGGCGCTCAGGCTGCAAACACCCTGTTAGACCTCAAAGTAAAACAACTGGAACGAACCGGCAAAAAATTAAACGATAAAGAAAAACAGGAATTGTTTGAATCCATCAAAGCCACTTATACAGAACAAACTGATCCCCGGTATGCCGCCGCAAGATTGTGGGTGGACGAAATCATTCTGCCGAAAGAAACGCGTGATCGTTTAATCAATGCGCTGGAAGCCGTAAGCCATATTCCTGAATTTCCCCAGTTCAATCCCGGAGTTTTGCAAACATGACCCTACAAAAATATAAATTCTTGCTTGTTTCTTTAAAAAACAGCATTTTAATCATTCAGCTCAACAGACCCGAAAAAAGGAACGCGCTTAATCCGGAATTGGTGAAAGAATTAATAACGGCTTTTGATTTTGCTGAAAAGGATAAGTCCATAGAGGTTATCATATTAAAAGGAAACGATCAGGCCTTTTGTAGCGGCGCAGACCTTGCGTATCTAAAAAATATGCGCGATTACGACTATACTGAAAATTTAAACGACTCCCTGAAATTAAGTGAATTGTTTCTTAAAATTTATACCTTACCTAAGCCTGTGATAGCCCAGGTGGAGGGTCCGGCTTTGGCCGGGGGGTGTGGATTGGCGTCTGTGTGTGATTTTATTTTAGCCTCGGAAATGGCACGGTTTGGTTATCCGGAAGTGAAAATTGGGTTTATTGCCGCATTGGTTTCGGCTTTTTTGATTCGGCAAGTAGGGGAGAGGAAAGCCCGGGAACTGCTTTTGACCGGAAAAATTGTTTCTGCGCAGGAGGCAAAGAATTTCGGGCTAATCAATGAGGTGTATAAAGCGCATAAACTAAACGATGCTGTGGAACAATTAGCTAAGGAATTGAGCAACAATTCCTCGCAGGCATTGGCTGCAACCAAAGCCAGTTTGCTGGCTGAATTTGAATTTGCATCGATTACTGAAGATATGAAGCGTTTGGCTAAAGTGAATGCGGATTTTAGGAGTATGGACGATTTTATTGAAGGAATTACTGCATTCATTGAAAAGCGTAAACCAAAATGGCATGATCACTAAACTGGGAGGAGTCGTATGTTAGTACTAACAAGGAGGTTAGGGGAAGCGATTACAATCGGTGATGAAATACGCATTGTGATCGTGGCAATTGACGGCAATCAGGTGAAGCTTGGTATAGAAGCTCCCCGCCACATCGAAATTTATCGGGAAGAACTATATGAAAGGGTTAAGGGAGAGCCTTTCCCCGGTGGTAAAGAAAAGCAAAAATCGCCCGCTAATGGTCAAGAATCGCAATAGCTTTTACTATCTTTGATGATGGAAGCGCTTGGATGGCTTTTCTTATCGGTTCTCACTGGTGTGCTCTTTGGCCTACAGGCAGTGCTGATTAAACTATATTCGGATAAAGTTAGTCAATTTGTTCTTCTTACCGCGTTATTTTTATTTACAGGTTTTGCTTTATTACCGTTTTCTGCTATTCCGTATGTAAATGTTGATTTTAAAAGCTTTTTTCCGGCTTTTACGACAAGCCTTATATTAAATTCAATTGCCTATTTTCTTCTTTTTAAAGCTATCAAAATCTCGCCTATTTCCATTG
>CAZJNP010000571.1:0-2421 GCA_964547355.1 uncultured Calditrichaceae bacterium | reverse complement strand
ACTTTCTCCATTGTGGCGAAGAAATCGGCCTTTGAGGATTCTTTATCAGCTTGGTTATCTTTAGTCCGCCTGTCAATATCCCACCACAGCACAAGGGTTCCTGATTTTAACTTTTCTATGCGTTTGGCAAATTCAAATCCATTTGGCATGTACTTTATGAGTTTCCATGATTTCACCTGATTTACGTAATCCAAATCCCAAGTCCAGTAACTTTCTGCTTCATCTTTTTTTGAAACCACACAAAATTTTCTGCACTGTGAAAATGAAGCAGTTTTCAAACCAAGGCCGAACCTGCCCAGATCATGTCCCTCCCGTTCCGTTAACGGGTTTATGCTTCCTGGCCGCATTGCCTGAATGAGTTCTTCGTTGGTCATCCCGCAGCCGTCATCCAAAATCCCGATAATGGTATCAGGTCCTTTCCAGAAGTAGTCAATCCAGACATTTTTGGCTCCGGCTGAGATGGAATTGTCCAGAATATCTGCAATGGCCGTTTCTATAGAATACCCGATAGCCCGAAACGTCTCTATCATTGAGCTTGCTTCAGGTTCA
Source organism: uncultured Calditrichaceae bacterium (assembly GCA_964547355.1). Lineage (GTDB taxonomy): Bacteria > Calditrichota > Calditrichia > Calditrichales > Calditrichaceae > CAZJNP01. Next base: position 1,872 of record CAZJNP010000571.1, on the reverse strand, counting down.
GCCGACGTCGATTCTATTTTGGAGTATTCTATTTCCATAATTTTATTGAATCACTGATACAATCTCGTGTGTTTTGTTTTTTTTATTACTACTATTAAAAACTTCCTGAAAAATACCGAATACAATTTCAGCAATTTTGCTGGCTAAGAGAGGAGGCACAGCATTACCAACCTGGATAAATTGAGAAGTTCTCGGTCCGCAGAAGTAGTAATTATCCGGAAATGTCTGAATTCTGGCTGCTTCTCTTACTGTAAAACTTCTGCATTGTGTAGGATCTGGATGAATGTAATAATGGCCATCTTTTGAAATATGACTAGTTATTGTTTTTGATGGTTTATCCCATAGCTGAACTCTAAACCTGTCAGCAAATTTTTTGCTATTAATCCCTTCATTAACATTCTTATGGGCAGGAAGCAATGAAGCAGGAAAGTCCTCAAGTTTCGGAGAACGATTTCTTACCTTTGCAAAACAGGAAGCAAAAAAATATCTAAGTAAATCACCATCCATATGTCCTCTGGAGGCATGATTGCAAACTCCTTCCAACTTGTCATCGAGATACCATTCTGGTCTATATAAGATATCAGTTTTTTTGTAGTTAAGATATTCTCCACCAGCATCCTTTTCAGGAAGAGATATTTTTTTAATTTGTTTTATTATCTCCTGCTTAACATCGCTGTCAACCCCATCCAGTATATTTTTTTCCAGAATTTTCATAATTGCAGCTTTCCAGTTTTCTCTGCTGTCTTCCGATTTCGAAAGTATGCTTCTTAACCTTGGTAAGCCTGACAAAACCAATGAAATTGGGACTGTAGGCTGAGGTTCAAGAATATTGGGACGGTAATCGATATCATTTCGAATACCTAACAGAATAACTCTGTGTCGGGTTTGGGGAATGCCAAACTTTTCAGAGTGTATTACAAAGTCCCGATGACTGAAAACTGGATTTCCATGTAAATCAAAACCAGCGGGTTTTGCCACCAGTGAATAAATTTTATACCCCGGGCATTTAAGTTTGATGCCATTGCCTCCAAACTCAGAATAGTAAGCATCCACAGGATTTGAAAGATCATTGAGTATTTTGGAAAAAACCGGGCTGTGCTCTGTATTCGCAGAGAGCAGGCCCTTTACATTTTCCATCACAAAAACTGCAGGGTTATGAACTGCCAGTATTCTCAGGTAATGTTTGTATAGCCCTACTCTTTCATCCTTTTTTTCGTCAAGAATTTTCTCCTGTCTTCTGGAACGCCCAACAACTGAATATGCCTGGCAGGGCGGGCCCCCAATCAGCAGCCAATTTTTATTTCCTTTTAATGCTTTTCGGATTTTTTTGTCAACAACCGTGTTCGAAACAGCATTTTTACTTTCTCCGAGTTCTGCCTTCCAAGCTTCATTCTTCGCTCTTTCAGCTTGTTCAGGCCATCTGTTAAAAAGTTCTTCCAGTGAAATTTTCCCTTTCACAAATTCATAATAATCAATTGGTGCTTCTCCTTTTGGAAATTGACGAAAAAAACTTCTTAAAGTGAGTGTCTGGTGTGCATATTTATCTTTCTCAATAGAAAGAGTAATTTTAAAATTCCCATCATTTTTATGCGTATCGTGAAATGTGCTAAACCCTTCCCCAAGTCCACCCGGCCCAGCAAATATGTCAATTATCGGTATTTTCATTTGTCTCTAATTGCCTTATGATGTGGTTAAGTGTCTTTTCAGTTTTTCCGTCTTTCAGCTCACATTCAAAAATTGTGATTACTTTCCAGCCACTGGCTGTTAATTTTTTGATGTTTTCTGAGTCCAGTTGTTTGTTTCTGTTTATTTTTTTCAGCCACCATTCTGTTCTCGTTTTTGGGACTACATAATATTTGCATGCTTCATGTC
>CAZJNP010000570.1:0-2421 GCA_964547355.1 uncultured Calditrichaceae bacterium | reverse complement strand
ATTAATAGTATTGTTCATTTTTTACCTTAAATCTAAGGAGAGTTTAAGATGCATAAGAAAGTTACCATGATTGGTCTGTTGCTGATTAGTTTGGTGACAGGCCTGTTTGCCAATTCCAGTTTTGTGGGTTATGCTTCTACCAGGATTGCAATTAAATTAACTCCGGAAGCTTTGGAACAGGTGGATTTTGCTGCATTCCCGCAGGGGAAAACCGGCATCGCATCTATTGATGCCTTAAACGGTAAATATGATGTCAAGAAGGTTGTGCGGCATTTTCGGTCGGTCATCAATAAACCTCGAAGTGAGCAAAATTACAATCTGGCTTCCTGGATAAAAATTTATTTTACGCAACCCCAGGATGTGGAATCTTTGGCTTCAGAATATGGCGCTTTGGCTGAAATCGTTAAAGCGGAACCCATACCGATTCACCGTATGTACAATACGCCGGACGATCCCGATTATGTGCATCAATGGCATTTGAACAAATCCAACGATGCGGATATCGACGCGCCCGAGGCCTGGGACCTGGAAACCGGCGACAGCACCATTATCGTTGGTGTGCTGGATTCGGGGGTACGCTGGTACCATAAAGACCTGGCCGGCAGCAACGCCAATGGTACCGACCGCTATTCCATCCACGGTAACATCTGGATTAACTGGGCCGAGATGACTAATACCGATACCGGTGTGGACGAAGACGGCAACGGATATGCCGACGATTGGGTTGGATGGGATTTTGTGGATGATGTAAGCCCCTGGACAAATTATTCGGGTGAAGATTACGACACAGAGGACAATAATCCTAAAGACTTCAACGGGCATGGTACTCATTGTGCCGGTAATGTAGGCGCTTTGAATAACAATAGTCGCGGAGTTTCCGGCATCGGCGGCGGCTGGGGCGAAGACAGCGAAGGCCGTGTAAACGGCGTACGCATCATGTGTCTGCGCATCGGCTACAGCGATAAAGCGCCCTGGGATTCTTATGAGACCGGCTACGTGGGGATGGATTTCGCGGCCAGCGCTTTCGATTACGCCCGTGAAAACGGTGCACGGATTGCTTCCTGTAGCTGGGGCTCCAGCAGTTACACCCCGCTGGAAGAAGCGCTGGACCTGTTCATTTATGATAAAAGCAGTCCTTCTTCTTCCGATCCCAAAGTTCGTTTGGTCTTTAACGCCGCCGGGAACGACGGCGCGGACGATCCGGACTATATGAGCAACCGCGGGGATATCATCACCGTTGCCGCTACCACTTCCAGCGACGAAGCGACGGATTTTACCAATTACGGCGACTGGGTGGATATTTCCGCCCCCGGAAACAATATCTATACGACCTATCATGATCACACAAATCCATCAGTGGACGATTACGCCACGCTCAGCGGTACTTCCATGTCCACACCCATTGCGGCCGGAACTGCCGGACTGATCTGGTCACGGGATGTCAACTTGACGGCGGATGAGGTGGAAACCTACCTCTACGACGGTGCCGAGAGCATCGAAGATAATCTGGATGCCACCCACAAAGGGAAAATGGGCGCCGGCAGGGTGAGCGCGTACAATTCGCTCCAGCTTGTGCCTGTGGCCAATACGCCGCCCGTGGCTGTGGACGACAATGCCACCACGCCCGAAGACACAGCGGTGGTGATCGACGTTTTAGCCAATGACTCGGACAGCGACGGCGACGATCTTTCCATTACCGCTGTAACTCAGCCTGCCAATGGAACGGTGGTTAACAACGGCACCAATGTTACATATACGCCGGACGCCGATTTCTATGGTTCGGATAATTTTGATTACTACATCAGCGACGGCAACGGCGGCGCAGACACAGCGACGGTTTATGTGACCGTGGAAAGCCGTAACGATGCGCCGCAAATTGTGGGTCTGCCCGATACACTGCTGCTGGAAACCAATTCCTGCACCGGGCTCAAAATGGAAAACTATGCCGAAGATGTGGATACCCCTTATTCGCTTCTTTCCTGGACGTTCAGTGTGAGCGATCCGGCCATTAGTGCCACTTATAATGAAACCACCGACACCCTGACCATCTGTTCCGGCAGTACCACGGGCACGTATTACGTCTTCGTTACCTTAACCGACGATAGTGGCGCTACGGATCAGGACACCATCCAGGTCAATGTGGAAGAACCCAATGCCATTGCATTCACACAGGGAATACCGGAAAAATTCGTTTTGCAGCAAAACTATCCCAATCCTTTTAATCCGTCCACAACCATCCGCTACGGATTGCCTTTTGCTTCCGAAGTCGTGATCGCTATATATAATGTAAAGGGTCAGAAAATTGCGGAATTACAAAACGGCCGGCAGGAAGCAGGGTACCATACGGTGTATTTTGACGGTGGGAATTTGTCTTCCGGAATATATTTTGTTAAAATTCAGGCGCGCGGATTTACCGCTGTG
>CAZJNP010000569.1:0-2427 GCA_964547355.1 uncultured Calditrichaceae bacterium | reverse complement strand
GCATCGACACCCAGGTTAAAATCCGCGGCTACCGCATCGAACTGGGAGAGATCGAACACGCCATTCTTGAGAACAATCAGATCAAAGAGGCGGTGGTGGTAGTACATGAAAAACCGCCCGCAACCCGGCGCCTGGTAGCCTTTTTGGTTCCCAAGAGTGACGCCCTGGATATCACAGCTCTAAAAAATCAGCTAAATAATAAACTGCCTGAATACATGGTGCCCACGGCTTTTGTTAAGCTGGACGTCATGCCTTACCTGCCTAGCGGCAAAATAGACCGCCGTTCCCTACGCGAACGGGAAGACATTGAACAGGAAACCAAAACCAAATACGTGGCGCCCGGAAACGAAAAAGAAAAACTCTTAGCTGAAATCTGGCAGCAGGTGCTCGGACTTAAAAAAATCGGGGTAAACGACAATTTCTTTGAACTGGGCGGCGATTCCATCCTGAGCATTCAGGTGATTTCACGCGCGCGTCAACAGGGCTTGCACATTACGCCCATGCAGATTTTTCAGTACCAGACCATCGGTCAGCTGGCGTCGGTGGTGACCGACGCTCCAGTCATCGACGCCGAGCAGGGGCTGGTTACCGGCGAATTGCCTCTCACCCCGATTCAGCACTGGTTTTTTAACGAACCTCTCCGGCACCGGCACCACTGGAATCAATCGCTTTTACTGGAAGTGAACGAAAAGCTACAACCCGAATATTTGGAAAAAGTAACCGAAGCGCTATTGCAACATCACGACGTTTTGAGACTGCGGTTCAGCAAAAACAGCGACCAGTGGCAGCAGACGCTAGCGGAAATGCCCGCTGAAATACCATTTCACTTTATCGACCTGTCCAATCTTTCCGCCGCGGAGCAGAAAGAAGAAATCGAAAAACAATGCGCCCAATTCCAGGCCTCCTTCGATTTACAATCCGGCGCGCTGATCCGGGTGGTTTATTTTGATACGGGCGATCTTCCCCATCGCCTGCTGCTGGTGGTGCACCATCTGGCCGTGGACGGTGTTTCCTGGCGCATTCTGCTGGAAGACATACAGGCCGCATACCGGCAGGCTGCTAGAAACACCGAAATACAGCTTCCGCCTAAATCCACTTCCTACAAACAGTGGGCGGAAAAATTACAGGCCTTTGCAGACACCGAAAAGATGAAAGCGGAGCTGGCTTACTGGTCTTCCCTCGCCGACAAGGAGATACCTGTTATTCTTCCAGATTTTCCGAAGGGTAAAAATCTGGAAAAATTGGGCGCGGGTATTGCCGATGCTTTGAGTGAATCAGAGACCAGCGCTCTGCTGCAGGACGTTCCCCCGGTTTACAATACCGAGATAAACGACATTCTTCTGACGGCTTTAACCAGAGCCTTTGCCCGCTGGAACGGCAGGCGATCCATTTTGCTTAAGATGGAAGGACACGGCCGCGAAGATATTCTGGAAAATGTGGACGTTTCCCGAACCGTGGGCTGGTTTACCTCGCTCTATCCGGTGTATCTGAACCTGGAAGGCGTCTATTCGGAAGGCGATGCCATCAAGACCGTAAAGGAACAGCTACGCAGCATTCCCAATAACGGCATCGGTTACGGCATTCTCAGGTATCTTTCTCCGGATGAATCCGTTCGACAAAAGTTAACCGGACTGGATCAGGCAGCCATTACATTTAATTATCTGGGACAATTCGATCAGGTGCTGCCGGAGGGTTCCGTATTCAAACCGGCAAAAGAAAATAAAGGACCGGAGCGGAATCCTGACGATTTAAGAGTGAATACCCTCAGCATTACTTGCGCTATTACCGGAGGCAAGCTAAACGTGTCTTTTACTTTTAGCAGAGATTTATTCAGGGAGGAATCCATCGAACAATTCAGCAAAGCGTTCATGGAGGAGCTAAGAGGGTTGATCAAGCACTGTAAATCCCCTCAGGCCGGGGGCTTCACGGCGTCTGACTTTAAACTGGCCAATCTGGATAATAAGAAACTAAACAACGTACTCAGTCAGTTGCAGAAAAATAAAAGAAAAAAATAATCCGAATTACACATAAATCACAAATTTGAATCTTTTTTTCCCTATTTTTAAAATAAATAACCAACTTGGAAGGGGACATCATGGGAAAAAAGCTTTTACTATTAGGATTTTTACTGGCAGGCATTGTCTTTGCCACCACATTTCACACGCTGCCTTTCGACGGCAGCAACGCCTACGATGCGGACGAAGATTTTATCACCAGCACCGATTCGATTTACGCATACTGCACCTGGGATGAACAATATTTATATCTTTCTTATACTGGCGCATTTTTAGCCGGTAATGACACTGTCAGAACGCTGACCGATATGTTCTGGTATATTGATACTGATCCGCATCCAGAAAATCCGAAATCCGGAAATGGTACAGACTCCTCCGGAAATTACTATACCCAGATTATGCCCTCTTTCCC
>CAZJNP010000568.1:0-2430 GCA_964547355.1 uncultured Calditrichaceae bacterium | reverse complement strand
GTATAAAGCTGCCACTGGTTGGGGAGCAGACACATCAGTGCTTGTCTTGTAAAAAACGATTATTGTTGAGCGATTATATCTGTTTAATATGAACGGGCGAAAACTGGATTCTTATGTGCAATTAATTTAACCGGGACCTCAAAGGGGAGAATAAGTGTGCCTTCTTCTTCGAATTTATTGTTAGCTCGAAAAAAGGTATAAAATTCGGCCTGGCGAATCTCAAAATCCCGGGTAAACCATAATAGACTTTTCATGCAATACTTCACTAGAATTTGGTTGCGGTGAACACGATAGGCGGGGGGAGACATAGTTTCAAATTATAGATCTATGTGAACATCGGCTTGGCTCCACTATTTACCAAATAGGCGAAATGGTTAGCGGAACAAGCAAACTTGCTAGCAATGCCGAAGACTACGCCGATTAATAGACGGTAGCGCTCCATGCCCGTCAGGATCGCAATTGTCTAGTTGACTTAGCTAAGGGTTATTGTAGTGGCAGATGTTTATTCTCCACCGCCGTGGATTCGATTTGATGGGACTTAGCATCAGCTCGGAAATTTAGTTTAAACTAGTGTGTCGAATGCTCTTATATGGTGTCTAGGAAGCGCTTAAAGGGGAAATTACATCCGTCGTCGTCCCGTGAGTTCGTGGAGGGCGATTTCTTGCGGAAGCCCCTGCGGGAAGCGAGCGAAAGGAGTAAAAGCCTCCCAGGTTCGAAGCGGATAATCAACGATTGGATCATAAGAACGGTGGTACATCAAGATAAGCCCTGAAAGCACATATGTAATTCCAGTTAAAACACTTAAATATCCATGGCAAATCGAGAGACTGCTTCCCCAGAAAATAATTTGTCCCATTACTTCCTGATTGGCTTTGTAAGCCACTAAACGAGCGCGTTTTACTTCCCCTTGGGCAATAACCATTAAAGTATCGTAAGCCACGTATAGCGAATCGTGATCCACGGCGATTAATTCGCCCTTGTATCGCCTGCCAGTCTCCGTTACAACGTAAATCCAGCCCCCACGACCGTCCATCTGTAACTGAGTGGGATTTTGCAGCCAGTTCCTGGGGGCGTGGGTAAAGGCACAGCCCATGAACAGAATAGGCGACAAAATAAGCAACTTGATGTATCTATTTCTGTTTTTCATATCGACTGTTCCAGAAACATATTTCCATTTCTTTTTCCACCGCCTTGAACTCCGGCGCCACCCGTTTCAGGAACAAACGGGGAGTAATGAATTCCTCGGCCAACAGGTAAGGGTTTTCCTCCGCTATCCATTCCTGGCGGATCCATTCTAAATAATAGCCCCGACTTTCCAGGAAAAACTCATACCCGCTTGCGTCCCCCGGGAGGTTGTATTTCAGTACATAGCGGTCTCCCGGCAGAGTTACCAGCTTACGAGTAGGATCGATGAGAGACACCAGGGCCTCGGGGTCGGAAATGTCTCCTCGCGAAACTTACGCGGGTTTTACCCGAAGAGGCTTCACCAAGCGCTTTAACTTTACCAGACTCACATAATCCAGACGCCAGTTGCCTTTGGTCATCCGTAACCGGAATTTAACCGGTCCAGCAAGCAGAAATCCCACCGGTACGAGATGGTAATCCGTGGCTAGGGGACCATATTCATTGATGGACCCTACTCTGCGCCACTGGCCGCGATCGTCGCGCAGCAGCACCTCAATACCTCCCAGAAGTTTAATTAGGGAACTACCATTACTCTTGATATGCCCACGTTCCAATGCGGCCAACCAGTTTCCCACGTTGTTACCCATGTACGCAAAAGTTTGATACAACAGGTAGGTCGATAAAAGAGTCTGGCGGCAACCGACAATCAGTCCATAACGCCCAGGGGTATTAACCTCGAATTCCAGCTCAATCAATTCCTTGGCTCCCAGATAGTTCGAGTCGGCCAAGCTGTAGCGTTCTCGATAATCAGCCTGTTGCAATAACTCCGTGCAGCTTCCTTCCGGAGCGAAGGCTGACAGCAGTGGAACTTTGGAGTCGCTTTCCCAAAAACGACCCTGGAGATCAGCATAGACCCGGTGATTAACCGCTTTAGGTACAGCCAATAGATTCACATAGCGCACTACATGGGTTTCCAGTGCTTCATTGCGCATTTCGATGGCCAACTGCCGGCCATCCCCTCGGGCGAGGAAAAGGGCATCGATATCGGTGGCTTCCAGCGAAGGTGCGATGCTGGCCGAAAAACCTTCCGCTGCGGGGCGCAGGCTGTCCCCTTCCAGGTAGAAGGTAGGACAGGATCCGAAACAGGCTTTGGGATGGGTTAGGCAGTAAATAGAAAGGGCGGCTGAAACTTCGGTTATCAGGGTCAAACATTTTACCGGCGTTGACATTTTTAATGTATTTGTCTCGAAAAGCGCGACCGAGTCTATTTTGATTCGGAAACGACTCGATTGCAAAGTGTCCCGC
>CAZJNP010000567.1:0-2431 GCA_964547355.1 uncultured Calditrichaceae bacterium | reverse complement strand
CGCGGGCTTCATGCCCGCGCACATTTGCAATGGCCCTAAGGCAGCGCAGACGTGAAGTCTGCGCCTACCGTCAAACATTCAATCACTGCCACAAAATTTACGCTTTCGGAAATGAATCGTTTCCTGTTCTGGGTATGAGATCTGCTCTTAAAACCTTTGCCAAATGATGTTTGAAGTAAATTCAAGCGAAGGAGCAAGAGCAGGAAAAATTTTTGCCAATTAAGAAATAACCAATTGGGATTTGAAAAGCGGCACGAATTCCTTTAACTTGCTACAAATGAAACAGGGCTTAATTACTATGGGACACCTTCATGAATGAACTCTTTTTCGCACTCATCGGATTTATGATCGGTGGGTTCGTCGTCTGGCTGTGGATGAATCGGCAGCAGAAAACCGCGGCGGAACTCGCACGCGAACTTTACCAGCAGACCCAGACTGAAAAAAACCAGGAAATGGAACAATTACTGAACCGCATACGCGACTCCTTCGGTTCCTTATCCATGGAAACGCTGCGTAAAAGCACCGAAGAGCTGTTGAAAATGGCCGACAAGATTCTGGGCGACCAAACCAAGATGAACGCCGAGCAGTTGGATCATAAAAAGGAACTGATCGACCAAACCCTTAAAAATATGCAGGGTGAACTGACCAAGGTGGAAGAAATCATTCATAAAATCGAAAAAGAGCGCAAACAAAGTTACGGCGAACTGGCCAATCAACTACGCGAGTCGGTAGAGCAAACCCGCCGTTTGCAGCAGGTGACGAATGAGTTGAACACCGCCCTGTCCAACTCCCAGGTGCGCGGGCAATGGGGCGAGCGCATGGCCGAAGACGTGCTGCGGCTGGCCGGTTTTATCGAAGGCATAAACTACCTGAAACAGCACACCCAGGGAGAATCCAGCCGTCCCGATTTTACCTTTCTCCTGCCTCATAATCTTAAAGTAAACATGGATGTAAAATTCCCACTGAAATATTACCTGGCTTTTCTGCAGGCCGAAAACGACCAGGACCGTAACATGTACAAAGCTCAGTTTATCAAGGACGTGCGCAAGCGCATCAAGGAAGTGACCACCCGCGACTATATCGATCCGAAGTCGAATACGGTGGATTACGTGATCGTCTTCATCCCTAACGAACAGGTATACGCCTTTATCAACGAAAACGAACCCGGCTTACTGGACGACGCCCTGCGCAATAAAGTGATTCTTAGTTCTCCGATTACTCTTTACGCCATCTTAGCCATCATTCGTCAGGCGGTGGATAATTTTAATCTGGAACAGACTGCCGCCGAAATCATTGCCCTGCTTGGCGAATTCAATAAACAGTGGGGCCTGTTTAAGGAAGGCATGTCCAAAATGGGCAAACGGATCGAGGACGCTCAGGCCGAATTTCATAAGCTGGTGACCACCCGCACCAACCGGCTGGAGCGGCCGCTGCAAAAAATCGAAGACATCCGAAGTCAAACCCAGCTTAGCCTGCCCGGAAATCAGGATGACGCGTGATCCTTCGTTTGAAAAAGAGCGGCGCGCCACACAAAAGTTTTTTAACCGCGTGGCTTTTGTTTTTCCGGTCATTGAGCGCAGTCTCGTACCCGAATATAAAAAAAAGCTATACGAATTTGATCTACCATCGGATTGCACGGTACTGGACTTAGCCACCGGCACCGGCATTCTGGCCGCAGCCTTTGCCGAACGCGGCCACTCGGTAACCGGTCTGGATTTTGCCGAAAAGCTGTTACGGCGGGCACGTAAAAATTTTCCCCACCTCACCTTCCGCCATTTCGACCTGTTTCATCTTGAACAAATAGAAGACAAGGCGTTCGACATCGTAACCATGGGTTACTTTTTGCACGGCGTCGATCCGCAATTCAGGCGTTTTGTTTTGGAGCAGGCCGCACGAATCGCCGCCCGATATGTGGTGGTCTTCGATTATTGTTGTAAAGGAAACTGGTTGGTGCGTTTGATCGAGTGGCTGGAAGGGCCTCATTATCCACAGTTTGTTTCCGCTTCCCGGCAGGATGAATTTAAGGCGGCTGGATTACAAATCCGTAAAGAGCTGTACCTGTCCGATTACGGAGCGGCCTGGTTATGCACACCCGTACCGTCATTAAAGGGAAAAGAGCGGGAGAATGAAAAGGGCTGAGGTCCAACTATTCGAACTTCCTTCCCTTGGACACAAGTGAGGGCCTAGGGATGCTCAAATTTTTCCGCAAACAATTTTTTGGACAAGTATGTTGATCCAAAAATAATTTAAGACCGCTTTATCATAGTGTCCGGTTTAAAGATCGTTCGATTCTCATGAGAACGTGGCATAGTGGTCGGTTTTTTTGACCCTCCCCCCGTCCCCCTCCCTACGGTCGGCGTAGGGAGGGGGAAAAAGGGCTGTCACTTATACACAACTCCGATCCCACACGACAAGCCGAAAACTCGTATGT
>CAZJNP010000566.1:0-2433 GCA_964547355.1 uncultured Calditrichaceae bacterium | reverse complement strand
CGCCCATCTCTGCCAAAGGCAGATTGGCCAGAATGATGCCGAATCCAATCGGGATCAACAAAAGAGGTTCGAATTCCCTGGTAATTGCCAGATAGATCAGAATCCCAGCTACCAGAAACATCACCCAATTGCCGAATTCCAGATTGGTAAATCCGGAATGATTGATTAATTCCAAGAAGGCTTCCATTCTACATTTTCCTCGCTATTTCAGATACATCAGCGGATGGCTGGAATCCACCTCATCGCCGATCGCCACATTAATTTTTGACACTGTGCCTTCCAGGTTGGATTTAATGTCGTGCTGCGCTTTCATAGCTTCCACCTGAGCCACCACCTGCCCTTTACGCACAGTGTCGCCTTCTTTAACCAGAATATCAACCACTTCCACCGATCCTGCAAAAGTGGAGAAGATGGCTTTGTCTCCGGCTGATTCCGTTGCGGCTGGTGCTGCTTGCGAGGCTGAATCTCCTTGCCCGGTAAGTGGTTCAACCGTTACAGTAAACGCGCGCGTTTTGCCTTTTTCTTCCACAATGATTTTGGAAGTAACCGGACCAGAAATAACCGCTTGCGGTTGCGAAGTAGGGGCTGTTTTTTGAGTTTCTGTTTTTTCCTCTTTCTTTTTGAGCGGAATGTCTATTTTTGCTTTCCCGGTTAAGAAACGAATGCCTTCGTTTAATTCCATTTTTTTGCCGGGCACCATGGCAGCCAGAACCAGGAAGATGTTTTTATCGTTCACCGGTAGATTTCTTTCTTCCAGCGCTTTTTTGGCTGCGTCGATATTTTTAGGAGCCGCTTCCAGCGGGTCGCCTTCAAAGGGCGGCAGATTGAGCTGTTCGGATGCTTTTTTTACCACCTCCGGATCCGGCAGCAAAGGTGTTTTGCCAAAATAACCCAATACAGCCCGTCCGTATCCGGGATCGATTTTCTCCCAGCGACCGTACATCACATTATTAAAGGCTTGCAGCCAGTACTGTTGGCTTCCAGGTGTCACACTGGTCCAGGCGCCGCCTTTTTCCACAACCACCGGGAATTCCGCAAGGACTTCGCTGTATTTATGCAGGATTCCGGCTTTAACCATCATATGAACGTTTGGCCCGATGGCGCCGCCAGGCATGGGAAAGCCTAATACGCGCGCATCGGCGGTGGTGGTTGTGGGATTGAATGCGTATTCTTTTAATCCCTCGTTGAGCGCTTCCTCTATTTCCGGTATTTTACTGACATCCATATCCAGAGCAAAGCCAGTTCCTTTGAGGGCATGATTCAACGAGCGCACATCCGGCTGCACCGTACCGCTGGCTAAGGGACGCACCGACAAATCCACACCATCCGCACCGCCGGCGATGGCAGCCATATAGCAGGCCACCGCCATACTGGCTGTATCGTGGGTGTGCATCCATAACGGCATTTCCGGAGGCATGATTTTTCTCAATCCCTGCGCCGTGTCGTAAATGGTTTTGGGATCGGTGGTGCCGCTGGCGTCTTTTAAACAAATGCTGTCGATTTGAATACCACTATCAAGCAGTTTCTTACCAATGTTGATGTAAAATTCAGCCGTATGTACTTTGTCGGACTTAAACGGTAATCCCATCAAGGCGATAGACACCTGATGATGCATGCCGGCTTCCACAATCGGCTTACCGGTGTTCACCAGATTGGTGACGTCGTTCATATAATCGAAATTGCGATCCCAGGTAGTGCCGTATTCTTTCATCAACTTTGCTTGAAGCTGTAAGGCTTCCGGAGATTGGGTCGTCAAGGTTACGCCGGAAACCGAGCGGGTCAGAATCTGTAAATCCACGTCAGGTCCTACGGTTTCCCTGATTTTTTTCATGGTTTCAAAAGGGTCTTCCCCAAGATAAAATAAAGGTGCTTGATATCGTGCGCCTCCGCCAAATTCAAAGTGTCGGATACCCGTTTTTACCGCTACTTCTAATGCAGGTAAAAAGTCCTGTAAACGTACCTTGCCGCCAAATGCGCTTTGCAAACCATCCCTGAAGGTGGTAAGCATGACTCGGATGTTTTTTTTCTTTTCTGTGAAAATCATTTCAGCTCCTCTATTTTTGTAATTTTAGTGCCAGGATACACATGATGAACCGCCGCGGTAATCGCCGCGACAACGGCTGCCCCGTCTTCATCTTTAACAGGAAAAGCAAATAAAATCAGTCGCATCAAACCAGCCAGTGCTCCAAGCACCACAAACACGGTTATAAATGCAGACACACAAATAAAAATCAACTCAGAATTCATCATATCAAACCCGCCTTACTGTGACAAAATGGAGATAACATTATAGTATAAAAAGACCTTATTTAATAATCAAGTAATCCACCGGCGGCTTTTTAGTCATGAGCCGTGAATCACTGCACTTCAATTCTCCCTTTGGAAACCGGTACCGAATGATTTTTAAGTATGATTGATAAATCCGGATTGATC
>CAZJNP010000565.1:0-2437 GCA_964547355.1 uncultured Calditrichaceae bacterium | reverse complement strand
GGATAATTGTCATACAGGTGGAATTGCCCCGGCTTAATTTGGTCTGATTTGTCCAGCGTATTGGGCGAACCGTTGAACTGGGCGTCGTTAATAATCATGGAAAAAATCTGCTGATCGTTGTACAGTGTATCTTTGTGGGAAATCTGGATGGTGTAATCACCGGCCGGAGGAGCAGCCACGTAAATTTGCTCGATATTATCGCGGAAATTATCTCCGGTGGTGGCCGGTGCGGTACGGTTGTTGGGATCCAGCACCCAGGGCATATAGGTGGTATCTGTACCGATCAGACGCATATCCAGGTCGTTGATCAGCATCAGATCGGGCGGATCCAGTTGCGGTGCCACCGGTTTACCGGGCGCGTCAGTCCAGCAAATGGTGATTTTTAAGGGCGAAGTTCCGTCTGTGTGAATGTCATAAGTAATGGTTTGATTCTCCAATAAGGTGTCCACCCAGATGGTGCTCAAAACAGCCCGATTGTTGTCTTCGGTAATCAGGTTGGCCGCTTTTTCCGTGTTGAGCAGTCCCCAGCCAAAGCGGTAGTCCGGTCCGTCGGCGTCGCCGGCTTCGTCGGCGGTGTGGATGACCAGCGCTTTCAAAGTAGAGGCCAGCATCCAGGCGCCGTTGTGCAGATTGGCGTAGTGCTCTTGCAGGAGTGTTAACGATCCGGTTGTGTTGGGCGCCGACATGGAAGTGCCGTCGTAAGAACTGTAAGAGTTGTCGCTGCCTGCGGTGCTGGAATAAACGCCCACACCGTTAGCCACGATATCCGGTTTGATGCGCCCGTCGTCCGCGGGGCCCCAGCTGCTAAAACTGGACATAACCACGTCGGAGGGTTGGGAATAGCCATCGGGAATGTCGTTGATGGCGCCGACGGTCAATACGTTTTTCGCCACTCCCTGCGGACCAATGGTGTCGTAACCGTCGTCCGGTTCGGCGTCCGCAGGATGGGAGCCGCCTAACAGCGGCGCATGCCCGCGGTCGTTGCCGGCGGATTTGACGATCAGGTAGTAGGGAGCGTTAAACGCGATTTCGTCCCAGGCTTTGCTTTCGTTTTCCGTGTAAAAACCGAATTTGTAGTCTTCGTCATTGGAGATATTTGGATCGCCATACCATGACAAGCCCCAGGAATCCCAGCCGCATACAATGCCGTAAGAGTGGTTGGACAGGCGCAAACCGGCGGCAGCCGCGGACATTTCCGCCTCGTCGTCGTTGTAATCGTATGCATTAATTTCTGCAGCAGTGGCCATTCCGTGTGCGGAAGCATCCACGCCGGTGGCGAGAATGGTTCCGGCCACATGGGTGGAATGGTCGCTGGTGCTGGAAGGACTATCCATTTGATGGATGCGTCCAACCAATTCCTGATGGGTATCGCGCACTGCGCCGCCGTCCCATTCGCCGATGGGAACGCCCACGCCGGTAAGGCTCAGGCCGGCCGCTCCGCCCGCCCAAACTTCATTGGTGGAAACTGTCTTGGCGGCATTTAGATTATCGGTGCTATAATAAATCGGTAATCCGTTTATATTAAGACGCTGAATTTCCATGATAGTGCCGTCGTCTCCTATTTTGACGATCGGCCAGCCGTTCTCCTGGGCCTGCTGTATGGCTAATTCTTTTTGCGCCGTATAACGCTGATGGAAAAACTCCGCTAGTTCCTGTAACCGGTCCACATTCGTCTGAGCCTGAACTGATAAAGAAAGGCTGAAAAATAACACCATAAAAAAGATAAAAGTAAAAAACTTCATAAAGCGATCTCCTGATTTTTTTTGAATTTCATTAATTAAGGCAAAATATATCCATAAAACAACAGTTAAAGAGTGATTTATTTCATAACGGTTGGAATTTTCCTACTTTTTTTAAAAAGATTCCCGGTTACTTGCTGTTTATTTTAGTTGTTTTGTTACAGGTAAAACAGGATCGAGAGGTGTGATTTGTCCTTGATGCAGGCAATATTATGATATGAAACGTTAGCCGAGCGAGACAGAAAAATTGAGTAAATGGTGGAGGATAGTAATCATGATTGTTTTCTTTAACCGGATAAAAACTCTTTTTAGATTTTATGAAAATGAATTATGCCGATGGCGCCTGATCTGGAGGATAGAATTGTAAAACAGGAAGAGTAGATGGTTTGAAGTAGGTAAATAATTTGTTTAAATTAAAATAGAATTTCACAATTTAAGGAAATTGAATAAATATATACCAAAATTGTCTGATATTAGAAAAACCAAAGAGGCGTTGCTTTTCTGGTGAGTAATATGTTAGCTGTTTAACATTACAATGCAATTAAAAAAGGTTTATTAGCATGGTAAAAAGAAAAATAAGAAAAAATATTTATTTTTTGTTTGCTATAATATTTGCATTTTTATTGTATAATTGCAATTCTTATAAAAATAAAATTTATCTATTACCTACTATTCATCATCTTCATAAAATAAATAAA
>CAZJNP010000564.1:0-2439 GCA_964547355.1 uncultured Calditrichaceae bacterium | reverse complement strand
ATAAGAAACAGGAACGGGAACGCGGCATCACCATAAAATCCCACGCCATCCGTATGAATTATAAGGCACAGGATAATAAAGAATATATTTTCAATTTAATCGATACGCCCGGACACGTGGATTTCAGCTATGAGGTGTCGCGCAGCCTGGCTGCTTGCGAGGGCGCTTTGTTGGTGGTGGACGCCGCCCAGGGCATCGAGGCTCAAACCATCAGCAATCTGTATCTGGCGATTGAGAACGATCTGGCCATCATCCCGGTGATCAATAAGATCGATTTGCCCAGCGCGCAGGTGGATGTGGTCAAACATCAGATCATCGAACTGATCGGCTGCGATGAAGAAGAAATCATTCTAACCAGCGCCAAAACCGGCGCAGGCATTGACGACCTGCTGGAAGCCATCGTCAAGTACATCCCGCCGCCGGAAGGCGATCCGGAAGGCAAGCTGCAAGCTTTAATCTTTGACTCTGTTTTTGACCCTTACCGCGGAGCGATTACCTTTATCCGGATATTTAACGGGGTGATCCGAAAGAACGACCCCATTAAATTTTTCAGCACCAACCGCACATTTCAGGTAGAAGAGATCGGCATCCTCCGGCTCACCAGAGAACCGATAAAAGAGCTGCACACCGGCGAAGTGGGTTATTTGATTTCCGGCGCAAAAAATGTTCTGGACACGCGGGTGGGAGATACGGTTACGCACGCCAAACACGGGGCGGAAAAGCCGCTGCCCGGTTATAAAGAAGTGAAACCCATGGTTTTCTCCGGACTTTACCCGGTGAACAGTGAAGATTTCGAAGATTTACGCGAAGCCTTAAACAAGCTCAAACTGAACGACTCCGCGCTGCGCTTTGAACCGGAAACCTCCAAGGCGCTGGGTTTTGGTTTTCGGGTAGGTTTTCTGGGCCTGCTGCACATGGAAATCGTGCAGGAACGGCTGGAACGGGAATTTGACCTGACCATTATCAACACGGTGCCCAATGTGGTCTTTCGGGTAAATCTCACCAACGGGCAAACCGTAGAGATCGACAATCCGGCAGATTTTCCGGACGCGGGCCGCATTCAGTCCATAGAGGAACCGTACATTTCCGCCCAGATCATCACGCCGCCCGAATACATTGGCGCTATTATGAAACTGAGCCAGGAAAAGCGTGCCATTTTCAAAACCACCTCTTACATCGATCCCAGTCGTGCGGATATGCAGTTTTTATTCCCGCTTTCCGAAGTGATTTTCGATTTTTACGACCGCTTGAAATCGGTTACCCGCGGGTACGCTTCCTTCGATTACGAACTGGAAGACTATCGCGAAAGCAAATTGGTCAAACTGGATATTTTGATTAACGGCGAACCGCTGGACGCCCTGTCCACCATTGTTCATGTGGACAAAGCGTACGAGATGGGACAGAAGTTATGCCGTCATTTAAAACAGCTCATTCCGCGCCAATTGTTTGAAGTGGTGATTCAGGCGGCCATCGGCAGTAAAATTATTTCCCGCCAAACCGTAAAGCCGCTACGTAAGAATGTGACGGCCAAATGTTACGGCGGCGACATCACCAGAAAACGCAAATTGCTGGAGAAACAAAAGGAAGGCAAAAAGCGTATGAAGCAGGTAGGTCGCGTGGAAATTCCACAGGAGGCTTTCTTAGCCGTTCTGTCTATGGATACAGATAGCAAATCTTGAGGAGGATATTTGAGTACACCAAAGGCGAAACCGCAAAAGCGGTTTAAAAGTTTTACCGAAGGATTATTTACTGCACTTCTGGCGGCGTTAATCATTCGGCAATTTGTGATTCAGGCCTATACCATTCCCACTTCTTCCATGGAAAATACCCTGTTAGTGGGCGATTTTTTGCTGGTCAATAAATTCAACTATGGCATGCGTACGCCGGACTGGATCGGGATTCCTTATACCCATATTGGTGTAAACATCCCCTGGTTCCGCTTCCCGGCCATTCGTGATCCGCAGCCATACGACGTCATCATTTTCCATTATCCGCTTGATAAAAGCATGGATTATATAAAACGCTGCATTGCCGTGGGCGGGCAAACTGTAGAAGTCATCGATAAAGTAGTTTATGTGGACGGGAAAAAATTCCCGCTACCACCCAAGGCAAAATTCATTGATCCCAGGATATTCAAGCGCAACGAAGGCTATTACGCCTTCCGCACTTTTCGCAACCTGGGCAGCCGAGACAATTACGGTCCTATAAAAATACCGCCCGGGAAGTACTGGGCCATGGGCGACAACCGCGACAACAGTTCGGACAGCCGGGCCTGGGGATTTGTGGACCATGATGAAATCATCGGCCAGGCGCTGATCATTTATTTTTCCTGGAATCACAACCTGCCCTGGAGCCAGTTCTTCCGCAAAATCCGCTTCAGCCGGATCGGAAACGTTATCCGGTAAACCATGTGCCTGTTAACCGGGGTAGTTTAATAAG
>CAZJNP010000563.1:0-2441 GCA_964547355.1 uncultured Calditrichaceae bacterium | reverse complement strand
GCCTGTGGTTTATGATGTTACACATTATCGACGCAGCCTGAAGGCTACGCCTACCGTATCACACCACCGTTTTGCTCAATCTTAACTATTTTTCAAGGAAAGAACGGAAATAACTTTCCGGGTCGGTAAAATCAATGTGGGGATATTGGGTTTTTAATCTTTTCAGATTTTCCAATTGACCGCGAATAAAACGCAGGAACGATTCTGAATCGGGGTGCAGCGGTCGGTGATTTAGAGCCTGATGCAGCTTTTCCATATCTGCCACGGCTTTTTTGCACTCCGCACTAAAATATGTTTCAGCGAATTTTTCCCAGATGTACTGCACCGCAGCTTGCGACGGATGGGTCAGGTTGTCCGCGTAAAAACGATAATCCCTCAAATCGTCCATCATAATCTCATAGGCCGGGAAATATTCCGCGTGGTCCGATTCTGCAATCATTTGAGAAACCGCTAAAATCAACGCCGCTTTACTTCTTTGGTTCTCCGCCATTCCGTTTTTTAGATGGCGAATGGGGCTCACCGTTAACACCATGCGCAGTTCTGGATTCAGTGTGTGCAGCAGTTCAAACGTCGCCTGCAGCGCCTCCGTGATTTGGTTAACGGACAATCGAAAACGTTCAAATTGGGACGCTGGGACTTTATGACAATTGGCAACAATCCTGCCGCTAGGTTTGTAGCGGTAAACAAAGGCCGTGCCCAGCGTAATCATCGCCCAGCGGGCTTTTTTCAAAAAATCTTTCGTCTTGGTAAAGGACTGTTCCATTTTGGTAAGCAATTCCTGTTTTTGGCGACAGGAAAAGGATGAATGGTGATAAAAGCTGTGCCACAGCCCGTCCCGGAATAAAAGATCCCCTTCATCGAGAGTACGCCGGCCGGTAATCAGTTCCACAGCCGCTTGAATCGAAAGCGGGTTGTACAGTTCGCCCAAAGGATTGTGCAAAACGGAAAACCCGGCGTTGACTAATTTTTGCGCCATATTTTCGGCAAAACAGGAACCGATTAAAAAGATCACATCCGGGTGCTGTATTTTATTCATAGCTGTTGGGATGGAAATCTCAGTGCGAAAGTTCATCCTTTCCTCCGCAGCAGACCGACCAGGTCTTGCACAGAGTCCACCAACATATCTGCTTCAGCCAACTGTTCCCTGGAAACATAAGGGCTGGTCACAGC
This sequence comes from uncultured Calditrichaceae bacterium, assembly GCA_964547355.1. Taxonomy (GTDB): domain Bacteria; phylum Calditrichota; class Calditrichia; order Calditrichales; family Calditrichaceae; genus CAZJNP01. The sequence goes on along the minus strand of CAZJNP010000563.1, from coordinate 1,271 downwards.
CACGCAATAAATTCCGGCCGCTTTTGTGCTTTGGACTCCGGCGCCGGAGTCTTCCACCGCAATGGCATAAGCCCCCCCACAGGACAAACAGGTAAGCACCTTGTGGTAAATATCCCCGTATGGCTTTCGGTTAGTTACATCATCGCCGCTGACGATTAAATCCAATCGTTCCTCAACCGGATAACCGTTCAAAGCGAGATTTTCAAGAATGATTGAAATCTGTTCCCGGGACGAGGAGGAAGCAAGGGCAATTTTCCAGCGCCGTTCCCGGCAAAGATTAAACATGTCCATGATCCCCGGCATGGGCTTTAGAGGCGTGGAGCGAATCAGATCAAGATAGATACGATCGCGTTCCATGACACCCCGGGAGACTTCTACCTCGCGTCCGGCTAGAAACTCCCGATTTATCCTTTTGACATTATCTTCTATGGAGTAACCCACAAAACCATGAATATACTCCGGCTCATACTTTAGCCCCAAAGCGTCCATGTATTTTGCAAACGCCTGAATATGAAGCGGTTCGGTGTCCACCAGCACGCCGTCCATGTCCAGTATGATGCATTTGATGTTTTCCGGCAAATCCTTTAACGGCATTCTTTCCTCCTGATTAGATGATCGGTGTTCCTGGTACGTATAGGTGATATTCCGGACGCCCGGGTTATTCGTAAATATAGGCAAAGATATTTGAACTTTAACAACACCACCACCCACCATGGTCCCTCCCTTTAATGCTTGAAGGAAGGGATGATGGGTTTATATTAAACATAACCAAAACATGATCGCATAAATTCACAACGGAAAATCTAAAAGCGACCATCCTTCTTCATTGTTTTTCCAGTATCAAAACCGAATCACCGTCTGAATATTGGTCGTTTTCACGGTTTCGCCAGGCCCGGAAATTTTTCCGTCTCCGTTCAGGTCACGGTAGGTTTGGCGAAAATCAACAAGCAACGATGCCCCGCTGGAAATCTCGTATTCCACACGGTAACCCAGAATCGTACCCTCGGTTTTCTTGAACAAATCACGGGCGTTGTTCTGATAATAATAAGCCCCGGCACGGTTGATCTTTGGAATAAACGACGTATTCAAATCCAGGGTGGAACGAAAAGTGCGGATGCGTAGATTGCTCTTGCTCATATTTTGATATTCCGCTCCGAAGATCAAAAAATCAAACAAATTGAAATCGGCGCCTACTACAAATCCTTTCAACTGTTCATTTACATCGTCCAGCAATTGGCGCTTGCTCACCGGTTCGATCACGCCCAGGCTGT
>CAZJNP010000562.1:0-2446 GCA_964547355.1 uncultured Calditrichaceae bacterium | reverse complement strand
CAATAAAAAACTTCATCCCTACCTTCGTATGGATTCCTGGCCGTCAAACACACTTTCCAATACCAGCCCATGAACCGGCGCGGTTAGCGGCACCAGTGTACGGTCGCGCCGCTCATAAATTTCTCGCAGTCCCCCCAAAGTGAGTTTTCCTCTTCCTAGCTCCACCAGAGCGCCCACCAAGGCCCGTACCATTCCGTGTAAAAAACGATCGGCAGTAATGTGGTAAATCAGCCGTTCGGATTCTGCCTGCCATCGGCTTTCGATGATTTTACAGCGGTAATGACGTACTTCGCTTTTTACTTTGCAAAAAGACTGAAAGTCCTCAAATTCCCTGACCAATTCCGCGCCGCGCTGGAGTAATACAACGTTTAAAGGGTGAAACACAGTCCACGCATATTTTCGATCCAGAGCAGTGTGATTGGTGGCAATGGTATAGCTGTAACGTCTGGCCCGGGCACTAAAACGAGCATGAAACTTATCGTCCGTTTCTTCCACCCGTTTCACAACGATATCATTTGGCAACAAACCATTAAGAGATCGTTTTAAACGAAAGGGATCGGCAGCGGTTACATCAAAATGAACCACCTGATTACGGGCATGAACCCCCGTGTCCGTGCGACCGGCAGCGGTTACGCGTATCTTTTTTTTAAACAGAATGTTTAGTGCCTGCTCCAGTTTTTCCTGAACCGTTGTCTGCCCTTTCTGTATCTGCCATCCGAAATATTCGGTGCCGTCGTATTCCACGATCAGCTTAATGCGCACTCTGCCATTGCCTGTTATTCATTCTACAAAATACAAATATAAACGATTATGGGTATCTTTTCAAGTTAGCAGGGACGGTCTAAGTTATTAGAAAATAAATAAATTAAAAAAGCCGCTCTTTCCGGGGAAAGGCGGCTTTGTCTTTAAATGTTTTTTTATCAAGAAAAACTTTCTTTCCGACGCTGGATAATACTCATAATAAAACCAATGATCATAAGGACTGTTCCCAGCCATAAAAGATTAATCATAGGTTTGATGGTCACCTCCACCGCTAATAATTCGCGGCCGGCATATGGATCTTTTTGGGCATCCTTTTTAGCCACAACCAGGCTGATCGTACCCTGATCCACATTGATGCCTTTAATATTAATCTCTCGCTCGGTATCCGGTAAATACGCCGCCTGCAAATCTTTCTTTTCTCCTCTCATAGTAATACCGGGTTTTACCGTACCCAGGAGTTGTCCACCTTTATCATACACATTGATGACCGTGGCCAGGTGTATCTCCCCCCCTTGCATCTGATGTTGATTCATTTCATATCCGGTAAATTCCAGTACATAATCGTCATATTTCTGTTGTTGTTTTTTTTTCAGCACGACTTGATCGCCACTGAACTGGTTATCTGTAGCAGAAATAATCTGGATCGGAGAAATGTATAAATCATAAATGACCGTGTTTTTTACAGCCGGGCTTACCATATAAGCTCTGGAATAATCACTCCAGTAAAACTTGGCGTACAACGTTTTATTGTTTACCAACACCTTCACTTTGTCTTTACCATCCGGAGAAGGTTGTTTCCCTTCGTATTGCAAATGATATCCCATAACGGAAAATTCGCTGCCTTTTGGCAGAGTAATTTTTTGTGAACGATCATAAACGGATGAAATCAGGATACCTATGATCATGAATCCGATACCCACATGGGTTAAATATCCACCAAAACGGTAATTCTTCTTTTGCCACATTTTAAGCGCAATTTGACCGTTAATGAGGATGGAAAAAATGGCAATCATAAAAACAATAAAACTTAAAACCTTAGTCATCCCGAGGAAAAAAGCGCCCGCTGTAATTACGATGCTAAGAGCCGCATGAATACTAATCGTTTTTAATTTATCCGTACTGTCGGTTTTCCAGCGCAGGATTGGCGCCAATGCAATAAGAAGAGCCATTAAAATGGCGATTGGGCCGGCAAGGGTGTTGTAATAATTAACTGAGACATTAGACGGATTCCCGAACAGACTGGTAATAAGCGGCGAAGAAGTACCAATGAATACCAGAAATCCGAATAAAAGCAGAAGAATTATGCCAAACAAAATAAAAGATTCCCGGGTCACCAGTTCGGTTTGCACCTTTTGACTTTCAATTTCTTTGATCCGGAACATAAATGCCAATAATGAAATGGCAATGAAGAGCAGGATAAATCCAATCAGGTATATTTCAATTTCCGAGGAACCGAAAGAATGGACGGAGAAATCAGTCAACACACCGCTTCTGGTAAGAAAGCTGCCATACAGTACCAGGATAAAAGATAACAACGCCAGAAAAATATTTGTTTTTCTCATCCCCCCTTGGCGTCGTTGGATAATCATCCCATGAAGCAAAGCAAGCGATGTAAGCCACGGAATTAGTGAACTATTCTCTACCGGGTCCCAGCCCCAGAAGCCGCCCCACCCCAGTGTTGTGT
>CAZJNP010000561.1:0-2460 GCA_964547355.1 uncultured Calditrichaceae bacterium | reverse complement strand
ATTTTAATCAATATAAGAGTTACAAATAAATCACCAAAACAAGAAAAAGAGGTATGGTGTTCCATACCTCTTCTCTACCTGGCGAACCACATTTAGAAAATGGTCACCCGGTATGGAGTAGCCCAGGTTACTGAATTATATGGGTACAAATCATTATCGGAATTCAAGATCGTTCCGTTATCAACCACGTCGATGATGGCATGATGAATACCCCGGAACTGACGGACTGTCCAGATGCCCTCATAGATATTATTACCATTGGCATCCTGTCCCACCCATTTAAACCAGGAGCGGGCGAAATGTCCCTGGCGGTTCCGGCCGTAAATCAAACGAACTGCCTCCGTAGCTTGCGTGCCTTCGGGGAAAATCACCGGATTAGCCGAAGTATTGCTTACGGTAACACGTAATTTAATTTCGGTAAAACGGGCATAGCTAAACATACTGGCACCATTCTGGAAATAGGTCAAAGGATCGGTGACCGTAACGCTGTCATACCCTTGCGGCAGCACTTCCAGTTGAACGATTTCCACATTATTATTAGGTGAAGCGCCGTAACTCATGGAAACGTCCACAATTTTCCAATTCTTGCGCGGATTGTCTGTATCTCTGAATTTGCGTAAATGAACGATGCGCTGCACTTCATGCACCATCGGTTTAAAGAATTTCTCGATGGCGACGGAATCGCTGTCCATATAAAATTTGTGCACGATAAACCGGCCAACAAATTTAGTATAAATATAAGCCGTTGCTGTGCTGTCCGTATCCAGATTGATTTGAATGTTGCGCTCCACAGGGTGTGTGGCAATGCGGCCAAAACGGATTTTCGATTTAGCAGCTGTCTTACTTAACGAAGTGCCACCCATCCAGGTAGGATCGTCCACATCAATATTATCTTCAGACGCGTCGTCCAATCCATCAAAGAAAAGGTCCGTGGAATCTTCCAACACCGATTGAATTGCGGCTGTAGTTTCAGGGTCCTGATTTAGTTCATCATTCCCGGTTGTATTCCTCTGACAGGACGCTAGCCAGACCAGAGAAATCCCAAATAAAATAATCATCAGCTTTCTCATTTTACACCTCCAATGTTAATTACCCTACATGTGTTTTACTTTCCGGGCCCGTGGAAAGTATGACTTGTTGTTTAATTTAATTGCACACGGTGTGCCAAAAACCATATTCAGCCACAACCTATTGTTTTATATGAGAATTACACGACTACCACAAAAAAAGCGCAGCGCACAGTGAGGGACAGATGTACCAGAACGGACAACAGACTGTACCATCTGGTACATTTTTTTAAATATGCAGAAGCAAAAAAACGTCATTAAAGGGATCTAATAAGGAGTGTGTTGCGGCTATAACTGTTTGGCAATTTCCTGCACCAGCATGGAGATTACCTCATCTTTTGATCCGGTAACACGGCAACCGGCCGCACGGGTATGACCGCCGCCGTCAAAAGCCTTGGCCACCTGGTTCACGTCCACATCGCTTTTGGAGCGCAAACTAACTTTGTGATAATTAGGTTTAATTTCGCGAATAAAAAGCCCCACTTTTCCGCCACGGATGGAAACGCTGTAATTGGCCAGCTCTTCGATTTCACTCTGATTATTGTTTTTAAGGTCTTCCTGAGTTAAATAGATTACGATAACCTGACCGTCGAGATATTTTTCCAGTGAGGACAATCCTTTACCAATGGTTTTAAGTGCATTGAAACTGTTTTCGAAAAAAATGCGGTTTGTAATTTCCGCCGGTTTTACACCGGTGGCTACGGCTTGAGCGGCTATATAAAAATCGCGTGCGCTGGTATTGGAAAAAGAAAATCGTCCCGTATCATAGGCGATACCTGTAAACAGAGCTTTGGCCAGATCAATATCCAGTTCCAAACCGGCCACTTCAATCACTTCATAGATCATGGCGGTAGTAGATGATGCCTGCTCGTCCGCCCAGTCAATAATCCCCATTTCATCTTCCACCGGATGGTGATCAATTTTTATCACAGCTTCTTTTGCAGGCAAAAGCTGTTTGACATTTCCCAGCCGCCCGTATCCGGGCACATCTAAAATAATGGCCGATTCTATTTTCCCCGAGGGCAAAAGTGCGCCGAAATCACGTTGTTCATTAAAATGGTATATCTGATTAAAATCTTTCAGATAATCAAATTTGGTATCTATTTTTTGATCATGCAGCACCATCACGGAATGCTTACCCATTTTAGATAGCAACAGGCGCATGGCAATCATCGAGGCGATGGCGTCTCCGTCGGAATTGATATGCGCGGAAATGAGAAAATGATCTCGCTTGCTTATAAACTCATAAACGCGTTTGGCCATAGTTACGCTGGAAGGTAAAGGATACACGGTATTTTCTCCTTTTAAAAAAAGGTCAAAATATAAGCAAGGATTAAATGCAATGAAACTTTTTAATGATTTTTTTAAGAAATGTCTAATAAAAAAATAATGT
>CAZJNP010000560.1:0-2467 GCA_964547355.1 uncultured Calditrichaceae bacterium | reverse complement strand
CTCTTCTTATGCTGATAAATATTTTTTTCTTTTCAGCCCTCACTTATTTCTTGGCGTTCTCTTTTATCATCTTCTCTTCTCTCATATTTCCTCTCATTTAACTTTCTACACAGATCATTCAGGATTGGTATAATAAAAACAGAGATTTTTTTGGGGTTTAGGGGAAAAGTTCAGATTAACCGATTTGATTACCAAAGAGGAGAAGCGATTTTGAAAGTAGCAATTGTTACCAACAACGGACAAACGGTCAGCCAGCATTTCGGGCGATCCCGTTATTATTTTATAGTAACCATCAAAGACGAAAAAGTGGTAGACCAAGAGTATCGGGAAAGGGGTGTCGGCCACTTTGCCTCTGGCGGAACCCACGAACATCATCACGATCACGGCGCCGAACATGACCATGACCACGAGGCCGGGCACGGTTACGGGGCGGAAGCCGGCCATCGCCATTCGGCCATGGCAAGGGAAATATCCGATTGCGATATGCTGGTAGCCGGTGGCATGGGACGGGGCGCTTACGACAGCTTTAAGGCGGCCGGCCTGGAGGTTGTTCTTACCGATTATCAACAAATAGATGAAGTGATCGGCGCGCTTCTTTCCGGTACTTTGGAAAATAAATATGAAGAACGGACGCATTAAATACTTCCGTAAGAGCGGGTGGATGTCGAAACTTTAATTTTTGGGGGGATTAAGTGAAGTAAACACAAAAAAGGAGGGAGATAAATGTTTGGGTGGTTTCGGAGGAGGCATATTTATCCCGATCCTGAGTTTGGTGTATGGTCGGGGTTCCACAGGAACTGGAGGCCTTTTGGTCCCTGGATGTGGGGGGAGTCGCTCATGGACGAAGAAAAATGGTTGGAGCGTTATAAAGATCGATTGGAGCTGCACAAGAAAGAGATCGAAGCGGAAATTCAATCCGTTGAAGAGCGGCTTAAGGAATTAAAAAACAAAAAATAGTCCATCAGTTAAATAAGCGATTGCTTCGTTTAACGAGCCCTTTTTAGCTAAGGCATCGGAGATTTATGTGCTGCGATGCCTTTCTTGGCTGTTTTTGGGGATTTTTCCGGCAGTATATTTTTATCTGTATTTTAGATTGCCAGTCAAGCGCTGTTTTAAGCAACGCGCGAGCTCAATAGTTAAACTACAATTTTTCTGTCTTTTTGTTTCATCCAAAAAGCACTGTTTGATTATGATAAAGGATATTATTACCGGGGCTTATTTCAGTACTTGTTTTTAAAACCTAAAAAGCTGAAATTAACAGAAAAGAAATTGCGTATTAAAACCAAAAATTGGGTCATTGGGAATCATCCATCTGGAGAAATAATAGATGAAGGCGTTTATTGCAACAATTTTTTTATTTTCCTTTATTTTTGGAAAAGATAATCACGACTGGCAAACGATTACAAATACAAATGATGTTTACGCATTAGCCATTACAGGTGAAGAAGTGTGGGCTGCTACGGGTGGCGGAGTCATTGTATATGATCGAACATCTGAACAAATTCGCAGTTACACCAATATTGATGGTTTGTTCTCCGTGGAAAAATTCGCCCTGACCATCGATGATCATTTCGGAATCGTTGTTGGGGGCAGCGACGGCGTACTGGAAAGATTGGAAAAAACCACAGATATTTGGACCCGCGAATTCACGCTGGAAGGGAACGGGATTACGGACTTGTTTTATAGGAATGATACACTATGGGTAGCCGCCGGGAAAGGATTGGCTGTATATGTGTGGGATGAGGGAGTTTATCGATTTGTTGATTATTTAATAAATTTCCCGGTCTTAATTACCCGTATCAATCAGTTGACTTTAACAGCAGATCGTATTTGGCTGGCTACGGATAAAGGGCTGCTTTCTGCTCCTGCGGATTTATCGAAATACACCATAAATGATCCGGCGCTTTGGCGTTTGATTTCTAAAGCATCCGGGTTGCCCGTAGATGAAGTTTTCACGGCTGCAAGTTATCAGGGTAAAATATACCTGGGTACGTCCAAGGGCCTATATTCTTTAACAGAAGATTTTCAAGTAGTCAGCGAAACCGATTGGGTCAAGGATGATAACGGGGTATATCTGCCGGTACAAAAGCTTCAGGCGATCAATCAACAATTCTATGTGCTTTCCAATGGGGCCATGTATGATTTTACGTCAGCGACGCCTAGTGTAAAGTTTTCTACGAATTACGGGATCAATGATTTTTTAATTGATGAAAATGGTGGTTTTTGGGTCGGGTTAACCAGTAAAGGGATTTATACTTGGCCGGATAAGAAATTTATTATAAACGACGGTCCCTACTCAAATATGATTCTTTCGGTAGTGAAATCGGAGAATGACAGGATTTTTGCTTGTGCGGGACGGCCGAAACGTTACGTTGCCAAAGGAATGTTTGTCCGTGAGGCTGAAGGATGGAAAAACTATATTTTTACGGGCCGAAGATGGGAAAAATTAAATAATATGGTATTATTT
>CAZJNP010000559.1:0-2468 GCA_964547355.1 uncultured Calditrichaceae bacterium | reverse complement strand
AACACGTGCTGGGAACTGTCACGACTTCGGCCGGACCGTTGACCAACTGATTACTTGTCCCGATCAAATTGCGTAAGAAAGCTCTCCCCCGGGAAGTCTTCAACTGTCGTTCTCTCCGCATCGCTTCACTTCGTGTGGGTTGTTCTTCATAATAAAACAATTTCCAGTCCGAAGTTACGGAGGTGTATTTAGAATAACCACTACTGTGAGCTTTGATGCGTGCGCTTAAGTCTTTGGTTTGTCCGATGTAGATTTTATCAATAGAGGGAGAATACAATGCATAAACAAAATATGTCATTGTTGTAATCTCTGAGATATATTGAGCCACCGAACGGACTCGAACCGTTGACCTACTGATTACGAATCAGTTGCTCTACCAACTGAGCTACGGTGGCTTGATACTTATCTTTGTCAAGAACCTAAGGGCCGTTGACCTACTGATTACGACCCCGTTGCTCTGCCAATCCCGAAATGGCCAAAATCTTTGATTTTGCCGCCATTTCGAGGATCCCGCTTGTGCGGGACTGAGCACGGTGGCTTAACAAAGGTCTGCGAATTTAAAACAATTTCCGGCAAAATGCAATATCAGCGTAAGGGCCCCTGAATGCGAATTACATTTCCGGTACATAGATCACATTGACATAAGTCGCGTAACTGTTCGTAAGTAAAAATACCCGTTGAATGCCCGTCGCTGAATTTGAAACTCACCGCGTACCGGCCCATGATTTCATATCCGGTAAACCGGATGTCTTCCGGGTGTATTTTTAACGTCTTAAATGGTTGTTTATTGTCTCCTTTGCGTTCCGCTTCGCAGTCCGCACAGGGACAATTCTTCCTGAGATGATCCGCAAAATAGAGACTCTCGTGACCGTCGTCCCAGGTTATGGTTAACACCTTGTCGGTAACCATTTGTATGGATTCAATTTTCATTGTTCAACCGTTCCCAAAAACATAAAAGGGAGAACAAAACTTTTTTATTCTCCCTAAATTAAATTAGTGAAAAGAGCGTTTATTTTTTACTTTTTTCCGCCCAGATTTGCACCAGGTTTACAATCGTCTCCACAGCCTTTTCCATATCCTGAATAGAGATCCATTCTTTTTGACTGTGAAAATTGTGTCCGCCGGTAAAAATATTGGGCGTTGGCAGGCCTTCATAGGACAAACGTGCACCGTCTGTACCGCCACGGATTAAATTCTTTTTGGGTTCAATACCGCTGCGCCGCACGGCTTCCAGGGCGTATTCCACCACTTCGGGATGTTGATCGATGATATATTTCATATTACGGTAGGATTCCTTGATCTCCATGCTAACCGAAGCCGGAGCATATTTTTGGCTTAGCTCATCGCAGATTTTCTGAAGGAATTCTTCTTTTTCCTTCAGACCTTCTACGGTGAAATCCCGCACCAGAAAAACGATTTCCGTATTTTCCACCTGACCTTTAAAAGCATGGGGATGCAAATACCCTTCGCGGCCTTCCGTTGTTTCCGGAGACATGGTGTCTTTGGGTAAGCGACCAATAAACTCGGCTCCGATTTTAATTCCGTTAATCATCTTGCCTTTGGCATATCCCGGATGGACATTGACGCCTTTAATGGTAACAATGGCCGTGTCGGCGCAAAAAGTTTCATCTTCGATTTCGCCAACGGTTTCGCCGTCGATGGTGTAAGCGAAATCCGCGCCGAATTTCTTCACGTCAAAATGCTCTGTTCCCATGCCCACTTCTTCGTCAACCGTAAAGGCGATGCGGATTTTGCCATGCTTGATTTCCGGATTTTCTTTTAAATAAGCCAACGCGCCCATAATTTCTGCAATTCCGGCTTTGTCATCCGCCCCCAGCAGTGTGGTGCCGTCTGTGGTAATGATGTCATGACCGATGCAGTCTTTTAAGGCTGGATTGTTGTCGAATTCGATGACTTGATCCGGGGCGTTGGGAAGCACAATATCGCCGCCCTGGTAATTTTCGTGAATAATCGGATTCACGTTAGCGCCGCTTACCTCCGGAGAGGTGTCCACATGGGAATTAAAACCGATCACCGGGACATCCCAGTCCACATTGGACGGTAAAGTGGCAAACACGTAACCGTGTTCGGTAAGCTCCACGTCTTGCAGTCCCAATTCTTTCAATTCTTCCACTAATTTTTTGCTTAGCTCCAGCTGTTTGGCCGTGCTGGGATAGGAGTCGGATTCTTCGCTGGATTGTGTGTCATATTTTACATACGTCAAAAAACGATCTAAAAACAATCGACGATCGATGGGTTTCATATTTACCTCGCAACAATTTATCGTTTAACAACCGTTATTTAAGAGATTTTTTAAGTCCATTATAATAGAAAATTTATAATTTAAAAGCAAAAGACTTTGGGCTATTTTATCGTGCGTTTTACAGGAACAAAACTTTTTTCAATTGATTTCAACAAAAAGGGGCTGTCCCAAAAGGGGGCGGCCTTTTTTTATACTATTTTGCCCT
>CAZJNP010000558.1:0-2492 GCA_964547355.1 uncultured Calditrichaceae bacterium | reverse complement strand
CCGTGTGAATGTCGTTTTTAAAGATTCGGATGGTGTTTTCTGGTTTGGAATGGAGGACGCCGGCCTGATTCGATTTGACGGCAAGCAGACTACCCGTATTTCCATTGGAGCCGGACTTGTATCATTTACTACTAAAGCTGTCGAACAAGATGGTTTTGGCAAACTGTGGGTAGGAACGCCAAAAGGGGTGATTATTTTTGACCCTAAAAATTATTTTAGACCGGAAACATTTACCTACCTGACAAAGAAAGAAGGACTTCCGGATGAAACGATCACTTCCATCGCCTGTGACAAGAGCGGAACGATTTGGTTGGGAACCAGATATGGCGGTTTGCTGTCTGTCAGGTGGCGACGGGGCGGATATTCAATTAAGCAATTAACGACCCGTCACGGATTGGCTGATGATTGGGTATGGTCTGTTTATGTTAATAAAAAAGGTCAGATCTGGGCCGGGACCAATTCAGGTGCATCCAGACTCACCGGTAAGCCGGATTGTAACACTGCGAATTGTTTTGAGACCGTAAACAAGGAAAACGGGATAGGACACAATACGGTTTCGGCAATTTTTCAAGATCGGGAAATGAATATCTGGTTTGGCACCTGGGGAGGCGGAGTAAGCCGTTACAACGGCCGTATGTTTGAAACCTTTACCCAGGAGCAGGGGCTGCCGGATAATTCGGCCTGGTCTATTTTAGAGGATAAACAAGGAAAAATCTGGATCGGTACCGAAGGCGGAATCGTAGTTTTTCGGAACAGTCCCCAAAAAAGGACTTATGTTCACTATAAAACATTAACCTATCCGGGAAAGCTGCCAGGAAATTTTGTAATTTCTTTGGCACAGGATGAACGGGGATACATCTGGGCCGGTATTTTAGGTGGGGGTATTTGTAGGATCAATCCTCGGAATTGGCAGGTAAAGTCGATCAGTCAAAAAGACGGATTGACTTCGGACAACGTTTCTTCCATAAAATTTGATGAACAAGGAAATTTGTGGATTGCCACCCTCGATAGCGGCGTCATAAAATATAATCCCCAAAGACATTTTTTTAACAGATACAATAAGAAAAACGGTTTTCCTAGTAACCGCGTAAATTCCGTTTTTATAGACACAAAAAAGTATGTCTGGTTTACAACCAAAGATCGTGGACTTATCCGGTTTGATGGTAAAGAGTTTTCAATTTTCAGCAGCAAACATGGTGTGCATTATTGTCATATCAATGTGATTACACAGGACAATAACGGGAAATACTGGGTCGGAACAGCCGGAGACGGCGCCTATCTGGTAGAGGGCAGAAAAAGAATACATTTTACTGTAGAAAATGGTCTGGGTGGAGACAATATTTTTTCTATCGCATGCGATCCAAAAGGTTTTGTCTGGATCGGGACGAAGAGCGGCCTGGATCGTTTTAACCCGCAGGATTCCTCTTTTACCCATTTTGGGATCAATAATGGTTTTTTGGCGCTTGAGCCGAATCAGAACGCTACCTTTCTGGACAGTCAAGGGCATCTCTGGTTTGGAGGTATCAAAGGTGTAGTACGGTACAATCCTGAACAGAAATTTATCAGTTCTGTACCGGCAAAAATAATACTTGATAAAGTACAGTTGTTTTTTCAAGACTTACCGTTGTCATCAGAACATGTGTTCCCTCACAATAAAAATCATATTACGTTCTATTATAAAGCATTCTGTTTTACAAATCCGGAACAAATATATTATACTTTTCGTCTGAAAGGATTCGATTCGGATTGGTCTCCGTTATCCATGCAAACCATGGCCACATATTCCAATCTTCCTCCCGGGAATTACGTATTTCAAGTCAAAGCAAAAACCGGCTACAAGATATGGAGCAGCAATATTGCAGAATATGCTTTTGTAATTAAAACACCGTTTTGGGGACATTGGAGTTTTTATTTTTTGATCATGTCTCTCTTCTTGATTTCAGTTTATGAGGTAATCCACCTGCGCACCAAGGCAATTCAAAAGCGGAATCTTTTATTGGAAGAAAGGGTAAAAGAGCGCACGGCACAATTGGAGTCTGGTAAAGAGGAACTGGAGCGGGCATATGCATTTCTAAAAGAGAGCGAAAATAAATTTCGGGCGTTAACTGAAACAACTTCTTCGGCAATTTTTATCTATCAAGGAAAACGATTTGTTTATGTGAACAATGCTACGGCCGAAATTACTGGTTATACTGTCCAGGAACTGCAAAACATGCCATTTTGGGATGTGGTGCATCCGGATTTTAAAGAAATGATTAAAAATTATGGATTAGCCAGACAACAAGGGAAAGATGTACCCAGCAGGTATGAATTTAAGATTATTCGGAAAGACAAACAGGAGCGCTGGGTAGATTTTACCACCGGCATGATCGAGTACCAGGGGAAAATAGCGGCGCTGGGTACAGTCATTGATATTACAGATCGAAAAGCGGCCGAACAGGCCTTAAAAGAAAGCGAATCCCAATTGCGTACCCTGATCAACGCCATGCCGG
>CAZJNP010000557.1:0-2497 GCA_964547355.1 uncultured Calditrichaceae bacterium | reverse complement strand
ATACATTTTCAACGACGCCATGCAGATGAATATCCAGGATGTGCCGACCGAACGTTGCAGCCTGTTTGTTCTGGCAACCACAGTCTCTCATCCCGAACCAACCCGGATGGTCATCGACGCCGGCAGCAAGGCCCTGCACAGCGACGGCGCTTCTTTAACCGGACACTTCGGCCTGCCGTTAAACCTAAACGCGCTAGTAGAGCGGTTGTCCGAAGAACACGGCATCCTGAAACTGAATGTGCCCCAAAACGTGGCTCCGGGAGAGCCGGTGCTGCTTATTCCCAACCACGCCTGCGTCGTGGTAAATCTTTTTAACGCATTTTATCTAATTGACGAACAAATGCGCATTCGTTCCATTCCCATTTCAGCGCGCGGTAAAAGCCAATGAAACCCATTTACAAACGATTTTTACTGATCTTTTCGCTTTTTTTGCTGGCCTCTGTGATCGGCGGCTATATGATTTATCAGGCCTATGCCAGCCTGAACGAAGAAGTGGTACGCCGCACCTCTCTGCTGCTGGGCAAAGCCGTGGAAGACGCCCTGCAGAACGCCGCCGATAAAAATCTGCAACAGCTAAACGCCCGGGAAAAAAGACGCCTGCGCGCCCTGATGAACTCCATGACCAGCGAAACCGGCAGCATCATCCACATTTTACTGATCAATAAAAACATGAAAATTCTGCTCAGCAGCGACCGCAGCATCGAAGGCCAGCAGTACAAATCTCCGGACGAACTGCGCAAATTAAAAAGCCGCAATCCGCACGTCCTTCATGCCGTGTGGGCCAACGGCGTTAAGGTGCTGGACGTCATCATCCCGTTAAAAAATGCTGGCGGCGAAGTCTTCGGTTATCTACGGCTTGTTCTCTCGCACCAGGAATTGCTTCATTTCTACAAAAACATGTGGTTCCTGTTTCTGCCGATTGTCCTGCTGTTCGGTCTGCTGATTATTCTCAGCTTTTACCTGGCTTCCAAAACCTACCGCCAGCCACTGGAATCGGTGCGTAAAATGGCCCGCAGTCTGGACGAGGGCGACTACTCCTTCCGCATTAACTACACCCGGCAGGACGAGTACACCGACACCTTCTCGCGGCTCAACAAAACCATCGAAAAAGTCAGCATTCTGAACGAAAGCTACAAAAAGGCCCGCAAGCGCATCTCCACCATGCTGAAAGCGGTGGACGAGAGTCTGGTCATGCTGGACGCCAACGGAAACGTACAAATTTACAACGACGCCGCCCTGCGTCTGTTCGCCTGCCCTGCGGAAACTGATTTCGAAGAATATTTCAAGGGACTCCAGGCGCAAAACCCGGAATTCAAGAATTTTATCGCGCGGGCGCTTTCCCTTGAAGTACAGGAATCCCACAAAGATATGACCATCTGGCTGCCCGACGGTCGTGACCTGTTCGTGCGCATCCAATGTCAGGTGTTAAAAGAAGGTCAGCGGCTCTCCGGCCTGCTGCTGGCCTTTAAAGATGTGCGCGTGTTTGAGGAATTACAAAACAACTTGCAGCGCTCCATGAAATTTGGAGTGATCGCCAGCCTGGCCTCGTCGATCAGCCATGAAATTAAAAATCCACTTTCGGCCATGGCCATCCATGCCGAAATTCTCAACAACAGCCTAACCAAAAACGCGCCGCACGACTCGGAAAAGATCGGCCGCTCCCTAGCCGTTCTGCAGAACGAAATCAAACGTCTGAACCGGATCATACACCAGTTTTTTACCCTGGCGCGGGCCAAAGAACCTAACCTGACCCTGCTTAACATTAATTCCGTCATGAAAGACGTACTGCTTCTGGTTCAGCAGCAAGCCGTGGAGCGCAACATTCAGCTCGACGTCCAACTGGCCAAACATCTGGATTTTATTTACGGCGACGCCGATCAGATCAAACAGGTGGTGTTAAATTTACTGCTGAACGCCTTTCAGGCCATCGACCACAACGGACTGGTGCTGGTGCGCACCCGGCAGGAACTGAACCGCATTCTGGTGGAAATCCAGGACAACGGCAAAGGAATGAGCAAAGAGGTTCAGAAACATGTTTTCGATTTGTACTATTCCACGAAACCGGACGGCAGCGGTATCGGATTGGCCGTCAGTAAAAAAATCATGGACGCCCATGAGGGCCGAATCTCTTTTGAAAGTGTGGAAGGCAAAGGCACCCGTTTTATTCTCGATTTTCCCCGTAAAGAAGCCAGCACCCAAACCGACATTCCCACATTGGCAAAACGGTAACGATACGCCTGAAATAAATATTCGCTTTCCAACGTGCGGTTGTTAATATGAAACATTGAAAAACCTTCGTCTCACGCAAAGGTGCCAAGCCGCCTCACTGCTAAAATAAATAGCTCAAAAAATTTTTTAATAAAAATAGCGTGTCCCCAAAAATAGATTTTATTAAGTATTTTGAATACCCTCCACCTGCTTGTAAGAGACTGTTGCTGATTCAAATTTTTTTTACCCAAAAAGGCATTTTGCTGTCGCGTGTACAATTGGTGTAGGT
>CAZJNP010000556.1:0-2498 GCA_964547355.1 uncultured Calditrichaceae bacterium | reverse complement strand
GTACTTATAGAGATCGGATTTCTGGAAACCGGGTACGCGAAACTGCAGGAATTGCGTCATTTGATCGGCCATTTCCGAAACAGCGGAAAACCGATCTATGCGGTACTGGGACCCGGTGTGGCGCTGACAAAAGATTATTACGTGGCCACCGCCTGCGATTCAGTTTTTATGCAGCCCAGTGCCAATCTGTTTTTAACGGGCGTGCGTTCGGAGGTGACGTTTTATGGGGATTTCCTGCGCCGGTTTGGCGTGCAGGCCCAATTTATTCAAATCGGCAAGTACAAAAATGCCCCGGATGTGTATACCAGAAGTAAGATGTCGCCAGCGCATCGGGAGGTGCTGACTAATCTGGTCGATCGGCTTTACACCGATATGGTGCGGGTGATTGCCCAAAGCCGGCAACTGGATGAACCCCAAGTGCAGCATTTAATCGACACCCAAACCGGATTTACCGGACAGCAGGCCCTGGAGGCCGGGTTGGTGGATCGGCTGGCGTTTACTTCCGATGTGAAACGACAGATAAAAAAGCGCCTTCGGGGAATGCATTTCATTTCTGCAACGAACTATGCGCGCATCCCGGCCAGTTCTTTGAAGATTCGTAACAAATCGCGGATTGCCGTTATTAATTGCGTGGGAGTGATCGCCGATGCAGGAGGCGGGGTCGTGCCGGGCATTGGTCAGGTAGTGGGAGCCGGCGATGTGATCGCGGATATCGAACGGGCAGCCAAATCCAAGTCCGTCAAAGCGATTATTTTGCGCGTGGACAGTCCGGGTGGTTCGGCCACGGCTTCCGAGGCCATTTGGAAGGCAATACGAGATGCTGCCAAAAAAAAACCGGTAGTGGCTTCGGTGTCGGATTACGGCGCTTCCGGAGGTTATTATATCAGTATGGCTGCAGACACTATGATTGCGACTCCCAACAGCCTGGTTGGTTCCATCGGAATTTTTGCCGGCAAGTTCAGCATTAACGGGCTTTACGATAAACTGGACTTGAACAGTGAGTTTGTTCAACGTGGTAAAAACGCCGATCTGTTTTCCATGTTAAATCCGTGGACGGAAGACGAGAAAAAAGTGATTTCCCGCTTGATCTGGGATTTCTATCGGGGGTTTGTCGACAGGGTCGCCGCGGCTCGTGGAATGACCTATGAACAAGTGGACGCCCTGGCCCGTGGACACGTCTGGACCGGAGGCGAAGCCGCTCAGAACCGGCTGTTTGACGGAACGGGATATTTTTATTCGGCGGTGGAAGCGGCAAAAAAAATGGCAAATATTGACAGCAGCGAATCGGTACGCCTGGTTTATTACCCCAGAGAAAAATCTCTGATGCGCGAACTTTTAAGTACGGTGAAAACCGTTGTGGGAATTGGCCCCTTGTGGTCGCAACGTTTGATCTCGTTTTTAGCCCAGGTGCAAAACAGGCCGCTGGCATTAATCCCCTATCGTATTGAATTTTAGTAGATGGATGTGTAAAAAAACTGCAATTTTATGATGTTAAACACAACCCGGTTGCAGATTATCTTCAATTTTTAATAATTAACAAAAACGGTTGTAATCTTGTGGATACTTGTTTAAAATATTTCCACACATTCGGTAAACGGCAAGGACAAATAAGAAGCGGAAGTTAAACGATGAGTAAACAAGAAACGATGGCAAAAAAAAAGCTGGCAGAAGCAGTAGAATATATTCGTAGCAAAACGGATGTTGCCCCTCAGATGGGAATCATCCTTGGGAGTGGATTGGGCTCCTTTGCGGATACGTTAAGCGATAAAATAAAAATAGCGACCGAAGAAATTCCTTATTATCCCCGATCGACGGTGGAGGGGCATAAAGGGTATCTGGTATTCGGATATCATGCCGGTGTACCCATTCTGGCGGTGCAGGGACGCACCCACTATTACGAAGGATATTCCATGAAGGACGTCACTTTTGTGGTGCGTATTATGCAGGCGCTGGGAATCGGGTTTATGATGGTGACCAACGCGTCGGGTGGAATTAATCCTTATTTTGTGCCGGGCGATTTAATGCTGATTACCGATCAGGTCAATTTTATGTTTGATAATCCCCTGATCGGTGGACTGGATTACGGCGAACCGCGTTTTCCGGATATGTCGAATCCGTATTCATCGGAATATTTTGAGCAGATCGAAAAAATCGCTTTAAAGCGCGGCATTCATTTGAAACGGGGCGTTTTGTGGGTGTCCAGCGGTCCCAGTTACGAAACCGCGGCAGAAGTGCGAATGATTAGACAATTCGGAGGCGATGCGGCCAGTATGTCCACGGTGCCGGAAGTAATCGCGGCTGTGCATGCCGGCATTAAAGTGATCGGCATTTCATGTATCACCAATTACGCGACCGGAATTAGTCCCCGTAAACTATCGCACCAGGAAGTAACCGAAACTGCCAACCTGGTGAAGGAAAAGTTCCTTGCGCTTGTTACCGGTGTAATCGAAGAACTTTTTCAACAAAAAAAGTAAATTGTTTTTAAACATATAGAGTTG
>CAZJNP010000555.1:0-2499 GCA_964547355.1 uncultured Calditrichaceae bacterium | reverse complement strand
GTATAAAAAGAGGTGTTCGACTAAAGAACATCTCTTTTTTTATTCAAGATTTGAAGGTACACACCGAATACTAAAAATTAAAATGGTTTAATCAAACGGAGGCATCATGGAAGAACAAATCCTTGATTATGAAGGCGCGTTGGAACGTTTAGGTGGTGACGAGGAATTCCTACTGGAATTACTGGAAGAAATGCTTATCCAATTGGATAGCGGTCTTCTGGAATTAAAAGAGGCTGTGGCAGAGGCAGATTATGAGAAGGTGAAACGAACCGCCCATGGCTTAAAAGGCGCTTCGGCTAATTTAAACATAGATCGTTTGGCGCAATTGTTTAAACAAATGGAAGTAATGGCCAATGAGCAAAATTTGACCAATGCCGATACCTTAATGCAGGAAATTATAGCAGCTACCGAAAAATTACGCCAGTTTGTGAAGAGCTTGGTTTAAATCAGAGTTTTCTTTTTCATTATATCTTTGCAACGCATCCACTGGTGTGGCCATAGCGGCGATGATAATACGCCCGGCACCACATTTTCGGATTTCTCGTGCACATGCATTAAGCGTACTGCCGGTAGTAATGACATCATCGACGATTAAAACGGTTTTTCCTGCCAGCTTTTTTGTGCCTTTAAATGCCCCGGAAACATTTTCCTTTCTATGCTCCCGGTTTAATTGTGTCTGCGAACGTGTATTCCGAATTCTCTCCAAAACCGAATCATCAAACATGCAATGGTGTAAATCGGCCAAACAGCGTCCGATCTCGGCACTCTGGTTGTAGCCCCTTTCTCTTTGCCGCACTTTATGGAGCGGCGTGGCGCATATTAGATCGATTTGCAGTTGACCAAGCGATTTATTTAACGCTTCGGCGAAATAACCGGCTACTGAGCGTGCACGTTGATATTTTAATAAATGAATCAAATGTTGTACCAGCGGATTGAACGGAAAAACAACAAATAGGGCATCAAAATAGGCGGGTACGATTTCTTTGTTCAGGGCGTCTATTATTGCCTGATCTAACCGTGGAATGGACGTAAAACAATCCGGGCAGATTATTTTTTGACCGGACGGCAAGGGGGCTGAGCAATGAATGCAAAGAGCCGGCAGGATAAACTCCATAACCGGCTCCAGATATTGGTTAATAAAAAGGCCCATCTTATGATTACGTTGACGTTCCCTAAAAATTCATGGAAAAGCTTACCTTAGGCTGGAACCTTTCCTGAGGTTTATAGCTATTGGTGGCTTCGTCATAAACGAAATTCCAGCGATATTGTAAGCTGACCAGAAAATATTTATATGTCCGATAACCGATTTCTGCAGTCGCTACCGAACGGTAATCTAAAGTAGTCATATCGGAGAAAGTTTCGATGCCGACTTTGTCATAGGCATATTTTAATTCCACAGAAGGAACCAGGTCTTTTGATTTGGCCTCCAAGTGTAAAATGCCGCTGTTTTTTACTCCATTGGAGTGCTGATAATTACCGGTCAGTAAAATTTTGCCCAGTATCTGACCCGCTAATTCACCGAAGATACCCTGAGTTCCTTTAACATATTCCAGCATGCCCGCTTTTGTTAAAGACGCAGGTATGGTCGGATCGGTTAGGCCGTAATGTTCCGCATTCAAAGGTTTGCGTTCAAGTTCGTACAAGGTATTAAAATAATTGGGCACAAATTGATCATTGAGGAAACGACGTTCAAGTTTGGCGTAAACACTTAACAATCCGAACACGCTCGGCAAATCCGCTTTAATACCCACAGCCGCACCATCACCGTAATTATGAATCTTGGCATAATCCGCATACACGGTGGTATGGAGAAAAGAGGTTGTAATAATTGGCAATCCGATGTCAAAACCATATTCCGCTATCGCATCGTCCGTATCGCGAAGGTCGTCTGGGTCCACGTCGGTGACATAGGAGCCACCAAACTCAAGGTTTTTGAGAATAAAAATACCTGTGGAATAAAGTGGGCGTACGTAAAATCTTCCACCGATAACTTCTAATCGTCCTAAATTGCTGGTCATGGACTCAAAGCCAAAACTTTTAAAATCCACATCAAAAACCAATCCGATTTTTCTATAGTCATAATTCACAGAATTACTGTAATATCCCATAATAAAACCATGACCTAATGTAGCGGACTGGAGAGAGCCGACTCGGATATATAGTGGGTCATGTTTTAAGCCCCAGCGTAAGTAGCGGATCATGCGCATAATGCCCGCGCCGGTTTTCCAACCATCCTCACGAAATTTAAAACCATCACTATTATTAAACAGCAACTCGATATTCAGTCCGACGCCAAATTTTCCAAAAGACAATTCCGGCGCAATGGTAAAAGTAGTGTAAGCAGTGCCATCAATCCAGGTAATACCAAATCCGCCGTCAAATGAATTGTTACTTTCCTGGTTAAAAGGATCAATGCCCTGACTAAATCCTGTCATCGTGAAAACAAATAGAAAAAGCATAATTAGTTTTAAGGACTTCATTCTCAACTCTCCTTTGTTA
>CAZJNP010000554.1:0-2524 GCA_964547355.1 uncultured Calditrichaceae bacterium | reverse complement strand
GAATGATCTAACAGTGAGGTTGTTATGAGCTTCTTGGACAAAATGGTTGTTACAATGCTTCCGCTGGTTCCTAAGCCGATAGTTGGTATTTTCTCCAGACATTACATTGCCGGGCCTACTCTTGATCATGCCATCGCCACGGTAAAAAAACTGAATGAACAGGGAATGATGGCAACCATGGACCTGCTGGGCGAAGAAAGCATGAAAAAAGAGGAAGCCGAAGAAGCCGTTCAGGAATATTTAAGGATCATCCGCGCTATTGATGAACATAAACTGGATGCCAACCTGTCTGTAAAACCAACCCAGATGGGTTTATTTATCGATCAGGATTTCTGCTACCGAAACATCAAACGTATTGTTGAGGAGGCAAAAAAATTCAATAACTTTGTGCGCATCGATATGGAAGATCATCGCGCGACTACTCCCACTATAGAAATCTATCTAAAACTCAAGGAAGAGCTCGGCGATCATGTGGGCACCGTGATTCAGGCTTACCTGAGACGTACTTCTAAAGATATTAATGATTTGCTAAAGTATAAGCCGAATTTACGCCTATGTAAAGGCATTTACAACGAAGCGCGTGAAATTGCCTATAAGGATATGGCAATTATTAATGACAATTACAAATTTAATTTGGATAAATTACTTTCGAATCATTGTTACACAGGGATTGCGACCCATGACGAGAAATTAGTCTGGTATGCGCTGAGCCTGGTGGAAAAATATAACCTACGGCCGGAAGAATACGAATTTCAGATGCTCCTTGGCGTGGATGAACAGTTACGCCAAATCATTGTGGATGCCGGGCACAGGTTAAGAGTTTATGTTCCCTATGGCCAGCAATGGTACCCTTATGCTACCCGTCGTTTGAAGGAAAATCCCAAAATGGCGGGCTATGTATTTAAGCGTATTTTTCATTTAGGTTAAATTAAAAAAACCAAGAAAGCAGGTTTAGATGAAAGTACTGGTTATCAGTGCCAGCTTATCAGAAAAAAGCAAAAGCCGCAGCCTGGCCAAAACTGCTTTTGAGTTGCTTAACAAGCAAATCGAAACCGATTTTATCGATTTAAGGAATTATCCCTTACCGTTTTGCGATGGGGGTGAAAGCTTTAAACATCCTCTCGTAAAGAAGTTAAAACCCTTTATTACTACGGCCGACGCCATATTAATCGCCACTCCGATCTATAATTATGATATCAATGCGGCATTAAAAAATATGGTGGAGCTCACCGGAGATGTCTGGGAGCAAAAGCTGGTCGGCTTTCTGGTAGCCGCCGGCGGAAAATCTAGCTATATGTCGGTAATGAAATTTGGCAACAGTCTAATGTTCGAATACCGCTGCCTGATTATTCCCAGATTTGTCTATACCACTGAAGAAGATTTTATACCCGAACAAAACATTCCAATCCCAAAAATCAAAACCCGGATCAGCGAACTTTGCGACGCCGTCATAAAATACGGACAAGCATTAAGCACAATTCGATAACCTACACTATATATTCCTGAAACTTTTAAGGATGGCAAAATATTCGGTAAACCAACCGGGATGCAACTCTTTCATCTCTTCTCTTATTTTTTGTAACCGTTCAGACTGGGCGCCGCGTCCTAACTGCAACCGCTCTGCTTCCGCTAGGTAAAGAAGACGATTGAATTGCAATATAGGTAGATCGGTATCTGTCTCAGATTTATCTCTATGCTGTTCAATCTTTTCTTCAAGATGTTTTGTAAAGGTTTTATTTTCAAAATCTATATATGTGCTGCCGTCTTTCCATAAAGCAAAAGGCAAATAAAGCAATGCTTTTTTTGTTGAACTAGCTTTAAGCTTTAGATAATCGTATTTCTTTTCAAAATCTGATTTTCCCGGGAAAAAACTTGCGCTGCATTCAGGCGCATCAAAAAACAAAGCAAAAGTGATTGATTTAATGGCCTCTTTTTTCCTGTCGGCCAAATATAAAGCATATCCCAATAACTGCCGCACATAGGCGTTTTCTCCTTTTTCCTGTAATGTCAGCGTACATCTGGCGAGAGCCTTATTAAAATCTTTTTGGGTTAAGTCTATTTCAGCCGCGTGTAATCCTGGGCGCACAAAGTGGATGGTTCTATCTTGATAAAGAAGATAAAGCTGCTTTGCCGCGCCTGACCGAAAATATTGAAATTCTTTTGAAAAGAGAGTTTTGGGCAACACTTTTTCCGGATGCAACCATAAGTCCAGTAACACATCTATTCGTTTTTCTGTTGCCAGCGTTAAGGTTGATGCCAAATTCTGAAGTGACTGGGTTTTTTCATCAATCCGGTCAAAAGCTTCGGGTTGCACAGCCCATTGTTGAAGTGCGTCTATGGCATTTTCAAGATCAAGTTGGGAAAGGTATTCCAGATAATGTTTTTTGGCAAGGTGGCTTTTATCAAAGAGACTTAATTGCATAAAACTACTTCTCAGAGTAAACAAAAAAGCCTCCATGAAGGAGGCAAAGAAAAAAAATCTGGTGACGACCTACTCTCCCGTTCCAGCCATAGGAACAGTACC
>CAZJNP010000553.1:0-2534 GCA_964547355.1 uncultured Calditrichaceae bacterium | reverse complement strand
AACCACCAACCAACCAATCCAGGAATAGCCCATAATATTGTCCCAATGGCATATCCAGCTTTCCATAGTTTGCCCAGATGACTTTGGTGGCTCGTCCTTGCGGTATAAACTGCCATTCCAGATCGGACTCGATGGTTCGTGTCTCCTCAAAACGTAGATGGGCTTTGATTGATTGATTTTTGTGAATTTCCGTAATCGTTTGACTGCCTTTGCCGATCTTTTCACCGGACCATGACCATGTACTGCCCACCTCGTATCCGCTGCCTGTGATGTTGTTTAGTGCCTGCGGTTCGCGCACGCTCCAGGGATTCCATTTTTTTAATTCGTGAAGATTCACTACCGCCGCAAACACGGAATCCACCGGCGCATTAATTACAATGTGTCGCTCCACCCGGTAGGTGGAGGGTAGAATCAGTTCCCCGATTAGAACCAGCGCAAACAAGCCCCCCAGCAGTATTACCAGCCACTTTAAAATTTTCATATCATCCTCACTTGTGTCTAATGAATTTCTGCATAGATAGCATAACGATTTTTCACCGAAGATAAATTCCCTCAAGGTTTTGTGGCAAGGAAAATCGCCCGGGTTGGCGCGGTGTAACCTTCGATGGTGCGGTCGGGATCTGCCGGATCCAGAAAATCGGATAGGGATTCGAACGTCATCCAGTCCGTGCGGCGTTGTTCATGAGGCGTGGTCTGGGTCACGTCGATCAGCCGGATGTCGCCAAAGCCCACCCGTCCTAACCAGCACTCCAGCGCGGCAACCGAAGGGATAAACCAGACGTTGCGCATTTTGGCGTAACGGTCTTCCGGCACCAACACCCGGCTAACGTCACCTTCGATGACCAGGGTTTCCAGTACCAGTTCACCGCCGCGTTTGAGCAGCGCTTTCAGGTGCAATAAGTGATCCAGCGGCGAACGGCGGTGGTACAGAAGACCCATGGAGAAAACGGTGTCAAAAATTCCGTTGCCGGGCGGCAGTTCTTCCACGCTTAGAGGAAGAACATAGAACGGCCGGGGGCCTAAAAAATGCCGGATCGCCCAGAATTGCATTACATTCTTCAGAAAGGGATCGATCCCGATGACCAGCCGAGCGCCCTGACCAACCATGCGCCAGCCGTGGTAGCCGTTGCCGCAGCCCACGTCCAGCACCAGCCGGTCTTTTAAAGGCGCAATATGATCCTTCAGCCGCTCCCATTTCCAGTCCGAACGCCATTCCGTATCAATGTAAATTTCGTGAATCCGGTAAGGCCCCTTGCGCCAGGGATGCAGTTTTTTTAATTCGCGTTCGATGGATTCCTGTTGTTCTGTGCTTACGTCATGCGCTTGAACGCCAACCGCCCCGGCTTTTAATTCCACCTGTTCCGCCGTAATGGACGGCAATCGCTCCAATAGCGCCTTCCAGCCGGGCAGTTCCCGGTTGCGGGACGGACTCAGGTTCTGGTTTATGCGCTGCGGCAGGTCGGCGGCCCAGGTCGCCAAACCGTTTTTTTTGAGCAATGCATACAGCGGGCCGTAGTCCATCATTTTAACGCCACCAGAGAGACAAAGTTGAAATACTGAAACCAGAGATGTACGGAACGAAACCCGGCCTGCCGCAGTCTTTGCAGATGCGTTTCGATGGTGTCCGGCACTAATACGTTTTCCAGGGCGTTTCGTTTGCGGCTGATTTCCATCTGGCTATAGCCGTTGAAGCGTTTGAAGGCGTGGTAAAAATCCACCTGGAAATTTTGTACACGCTCGTCCTCGAAACGCACTTTTTCCGATAAAAGGAGCGCGCCGCCCGGTTTCAGTCCGTGGAAGATGCGCTGCATCAGTTCGGCTCTGTGTTCGCCGGGCACAAACTGGAGGGTGTAGTTCAATACCACCATGGCAGCGTTGGCGATGGTGACATCCAGCACGTCCGCACAGAGTAAATGCAGGGTACCGCTTTTGATGCGTTCTTTCAGCAGGGTGTGACAGCGCCGGATCATGGCGGGGGAGTTGTCCACACCAATCAGGCGCGCGTCGGGCTGACGGATGCCCCGGTCCATAGCCCAAGTGGAAGCGCCCAGCGAACAACCCAGATCGTAATAATTACTATTCGGTT
Source organism: uncultured Calditrichaceae bacterium (assembly GCA_964547355.1). GTDB lineage: Bacteria > Calditrichota > Calditrichia > Calditrichales > Calditrichaceae > CAZJNP01. The sequence continues at coordinate 448 of CAZJNP010000553.1, read as the reverse complement.
GAGCGAAGCGGCCGGCAAACAGCGTGGTCATCTCCAGTACGTCGTAATAACCCGGGATGGACCGGCGCACCATGTCCGGAAAAACTTCCGCCACCCGGTCGTCAAAAACAAAAGGCGCGCCCTGCGTCTGCGGCCGGGTGAATATATCGTCCACAGTGAATGGATTTGTCATTATGTGCTCTCTGGTTTATTTGACTTTTGGGGAAAATAGGCAAGAACCGCTATGCGGCGCAATAACGAAGGCGAATATTTTGATTTTCATCGGAACATGGAGATGAAAATAGAAAATAGAAAGAACTGGCCTTGCGCATGTTCCGGGACGGTAGCCGCGGACTTCACGTCTGCAGACTAGCCCCGAGCTTTAGCTCGGGGAGACCGATTCATCCCCAAATCAATGAGGCTGTCTCAAAAGTAAAAGAGTCAGCCTTTTTTATTAAGCTATTTGTAA
>CAZJNP010000552.1:0-2552 GCA_964547355.1 uncultured Calditrichaceae bacterium | reverse complement strand
TGCGGGCATTGCTCAAAGCGATGGCCGCCTGGGTGGCAAAGGCCTGCAGGAATTCCAGACTCTCCTGATCAAATTGCCGCACCGATGCCCGGCTGTCCATATATATCGCTGCCTGAATGCGTCCGTCCTGAATAAGCGGTGTGCAAATCACCGACTTTATTTGCTGTACCACAATACTTTCCGAGCCGGCAAATCGTTCGTCTGCCTGGGCGTCAACGCTTATGACAGCCTTTCCTGTTGCCAGCACTTGATTGACTACACTGGATGAATAATCCCGGATCGAGGCAATCGTTTCTTTGCTGATATTACGGGCCGTGACCACCGTGTATTGATTGTCTTTATCACTGCTTTTAAGCAGAATAAATCCTCGCTCTGCCGATAACGCTTCCATTGCCGAATCCATGATCCGGTTTAGCAGGGTATTGATGTCGTGCACCGAATTCATTTCTTTGCTGATTTGCAAGAGCGTTTGATATGGATTTTTCAGACTCATTGACACTCCGATTCTTACAAAATTAAGGGACTCTGAACACGCCTTCCCTGGATCCGCTGGTATTGCCATAGCGATCCACAATCAGCACGCGCCACAGATAGTCGCTGGCGGGCAGTGTGGGTTGATAGCGGTACGCGGTTAGATCGGAAGAAATATTCTCGATCTCATCGATGATGGTTGAAATCCCAAGATTGATCTGGTAAAGCTCTATTTTGAAGGTAAATTCGTATGGCAAAATCACTTTTTGCCATTCAAATTGCACCGAATCGCCAACCACCGTTTCCAGACCCACCGGTGAAACAAGCACCGGCACCTCCTCGATTATGCGTGTCAGATAGTGTGATGAGGATTCCGAAACAAATCCGGGATCGTCCTGAACGCGGAAAACAAATTCCCGGCCGATGAGCTGGGATAATGAGTTTACCGGTAAATCGTCCGCCGAAATCAAATGGCCAAAATGACCGGCTTTATTGCCTTCCCGAAGCGTATCCACAAAACTTAATTCCGGGATTCGGAATTCAACCTTTGTTATATCACTTACACCATCGGCATCATTTACCCGGGTTTGTATTTCCAGATAATAGGCATCTTCCACCGGAAACCAGCGTGACAGATGGTGCGTCTTTAACGAGATTTGCTCGAAATACGGCAACTGATCAAGGTGAAAATCATAATTAGTTCCAGAATAAAGATCCACTTGCATGGTATCGCCTGCGTAACCTTGTTTCTGGCAAATTAAGGTGTAGGTGTTGGTTTTCAGATTGGGAAATATATAATAACCGTTTTCATCAGTAACCGCCATTTGATTGGCCGGCAGTAAATACAATGCGGCCCCGCCAACCGGCTTATAAGGTGGATAATAGGTATAGACCCTTCCTTCCAGACTTAGATTGGCCGTACTGTTCTTTGGATCCAGCGGATTATCATGCGGAGCATCCGGTACACATCCGCTGATAGCCATAAGGATTAAAATGGGCAGTAAAATTTTCATTTAAATAATTTAATAAAAATCGCTTAGTGTGCAAAATTTTTGCTCAGTTGGAATTATTTGCGCAGTTTTTGCATGGCCACGCATTTTTTTCACAGCTATCCTATTAAAACAAGAAGTTTGTTGGCAAAATAATTCTATTCCGTCCAGAAAAAAGGTAAATCCTGTTTAAGGCAGGACACCTCGATTGGCGTATTGCCCATCACCTCGCCGTCCGGAGTAAGCACTTTCGGGCGATCGGTTTCTATTTTGATGCTGCGCGCTTTAAATGTTTCCACTCCCGGCTGATGCACATGAGAACCGTCGTAAATAGTGGGAAAAATTTTCAAAATACCCAGACGGGATTTTTTATTCAACAGCGTGATGTCCAGCAAACCGTCATCAATCTGAGCTTCCGGGGCCATTAAAAAAGAGGTACCTGTGTATTTTGTGTTGGATATTTCGACAAAAATGTTTTCCCGTTCAATGGTTTGTTCTTCAGTAGTCAATAACAGCTTGTGCGTCTTTAAGAAGATCAGTTCCTGAAACACGCCAATCGTATAAGCGACGTTTCCGAACCGTTTGTATTTTTGCGCCGTCTTGCTCACATCAGACACAAAGCCAAGACCGAGAATATTTAAAAAAAAGTACTCTTTATCATTTGTTGTAAATCGTCCAACATCAATTTTCTTAACTTTATTTTTTGCGATGATGTCTATGGCCTTTTGCCAATCGCTTGCCAACAGATCAAGTTCCCTTGCAAATGCGTTCCCCGTTCCAGTGGGAACCACACCCATGGGAATTTTCTTTTGTTGAGGGTTCTGATAATATCCATTGATTACTTCGAACAATGTGCCGTCGCCGCCGCCCGCAACGATTCCGTCATATCGAGAAAAATCCGCTTGAGCCGTAATCTCGCGGGCATGTCCCGGAGCTTTCGTTTCTTTAAGTTGTATGGAAACATTATTTTGTTTGAATGCATTTAGAATGGCCGGTAATAAAGACTTGGCTCTGCCAAATCCGGCGTTTGGATTAAAGACGAATAAGATTTGCAATTTTATCCCCTTAGATTAAATGAATATTACTTTGTAC